>NZ_POUB01000089.1 GCF_003236335.1 Micromonospora deserti | reverse complement strand
ACCCCAGCCCGATCCCGGACAAATCCCCGCTCGTCCCCGCTCCTGCCGCCGGTCGGCGGGGCGGCCGGCGGGGATCGGTCCGTGATCGGAAAGGCACGTCCGGGGCGTGCGCTACGGTCTTACCGACCAACCCGCAGCGAAGCCGGTGCGAAACCGGCGCTGTCCCGCAACTGTGATGCCCCGCCTGGTCACCGGCTTCCGGCCGGTGCCGCCGCGGCGGACGAGCCAGGTCGCCTGCGCCGGATGGTCGCGACACGCGCTCTCGAGGAAGGGCGCCTCGCGGACGGGCGCCCGGGCTCCCTGTCGGCGAAGCACCACCCTCGACCGACAGGAGGACACATGTTCAGACGCACCCCCCGGCTCTTCGCCGCGACCCTCGCGGTCGCCGCGCTCGCCCTCGGCGCCTGTGCCGAGAAGACCGCCGACGACACCCCCGCCGCCGGCGCCAGCTCGTCGGCCGTCTTCCCGGTCACCGTCGGGTCCCTGACGCTGGAGAAGCGGCCCGAGAAGATCGTCTCGCTGTCGCCGACGGCCACCGAGATGCTCTTCGCGATCGGCGCCGGCGAGCAGGTCACCGCCGTCGACGACAACTCGAACTACCCGGCGGAGGCACCGAAGAGCGACCTCTCCGGCTACCAGCCGAACGCCGAGGCGATCGCCGGCAAGAGCCCCGACCTGGTGGTGCTCGCCAACGACACCAACAAGATCGTCGATCAGCTCACCGCGCTGAAGATCCCGGTCTTCCACACCCCTGCGGCGACCACGCTGGACGACTCGTACCGGCAGATCACCGACCTCGGCGCGCTCACCGGGCACGCCGACCAGGCGGCCGACGTGACCAGGCGGATGAAGGACGACATCGCCAAGCTGGTCGCCGACCTGCCGCAGCGGTCGGAGAAGCTCACCTACTTCCACGAGCTGGGCCCGGAGCTCTACACCGCCACCAGCAAGACCTTCATCGGCTCGCTCTACACGATGGCCGGGCTGGAGAACATCGCGGACCCGGCCGACGCCGACGGGAAGAACGGCGGCTACCCGCAGCTCTCCCAGGAGGTCATCGTCAAGGCCGACCCGGACTTCGTCTTCCTCGCCGACACCAAGTGCTGCCAGCAGAGCGCCGAGACGGTCAAGGCCCGCAGCGGCTGGGCGGCCGTCACCGCCGTGAAGAACAACCAGATCGTGGCGCTGGACGACGACATCGCCTCGCGCTGGGGCCCGCGCGTGGTGGACCTGCTCCGGGCCATCATCGACGCGGTCGCCAAGGTGCCCGCGTGACGGTTCCCCGCCGATGACCCGGGCGCTCCGGACGGCACCACCGACCCGGCGGGCCGGGACGCTCCCCGCGTCCCGGCCCGTCGGGCTGCGGCTGCGTTGGCTGGTCGCCGGCGTCGCCGCGGTGCTGGTCGCCCTGGTCGCCGGGGTGTCGCTCGGCCCGGTCAGCCTGCCGCCGGGCAGCGTCGCGGCCGAGCTGCTCAACCTCATCCCCGGGGTACGCCTCGACAGCGGGCTGACCGAGCGGGAGATCGCCATCGTCACCGAGCTGCGGCTGCCCCGGGCGGTGCTCGGCCTGCTGGTCGGCGGGCTGCTCGCCCTGGCCGGCGGCTGCTACCAGGGGGTGTTCCGCAACCCGCTGGCCGACCCGTACCTGCTCGGGGTGGCGGCCGGAGCCGGGCTCGCGGTCACCGCGGTGATCACCCTCGGCGTCGGTGCCGGTGGTGCGCTCAGTGGCCTGCCGCTCACCATCCCGCTGGCCGCGTTCGTCGGCGCGGTCGGTGCGGTGCTGATGACGTACCTGCTCGGCGCCTCGGGCGGGCGGAGTCGTTCGCCCGCCACCCTGATCCTGGCCGGGGTGGCCGTCTCCGCGTTCCTCTCCGCCGGGCAGACGTACCTGTTGCAACGCAACGCCGACAGCATCCAGCAGGTCTACTCCTGGCTGCTCGGGCGGCTGGCCACCGCCGGCTGGCAGGACGTCCGGCTGGTGCTGCCGTACTTCCTGCTGACCGCCGTGGTGGTGCTGCTGCACCGGCGGGAGCTGGACGTCCTCTCGGTCGGCGACGACGAGGCGGCCAGCCTGGGGCTGCACCCGCAGCGCTCCCGCTACCTGCTGATCGCCGCCGCCTCGCTGGGCACCGCCGCCGCGGTCTCCGCGTCCGGCCTGATCGGCTTCGTCGGGATCATCGTGCCGCACACCGTGCGGCTGCTCGCCGGGTCCAGCTACCGGGTGATCCTGCCGCTGTCGCTGCTGTTCGGCGGCGCCTTCCTCGCGTTGACCGACGTGGTGGCCCGCACCGTCGCCGCTCCCGCCGAGATCCCGATCGGGGTGGTCACCGCGCTGCTCGGCGGGCCGTTCTTCGTGCTGGTGCTGCGCACCTCGCGGCGGGTGCTGTCGTGAGCGGCCCCGCCGTCGCGGTACGCGACCTGCACGTCAGTCTGGACGGCGTACCGATCCTGGCCGGTGTCGACCTGACCGTCGCCCCCGGCGAGTGGGTCACCGTGATCGGCCCGAACGGCGCCGGCAAGTCGACCCTGCTGCGCGCCGTCGGCGGCCTGCTGGCCACGCCGGGCGCCGTCTCCCTCTTCGGTACGCCGAGCGAGGCGCTGCGCCGCCGCGACCGGGCCCGGGTGGTGGCCACCGTGGCCCAGTCCCCGGTCGTGCCGCCCGGCATGACGGTGCTCGACTACGTCCTGCTCGGCCGGACCCCGTACATCCCGCCGCTGGGCCGGGAGTCCGCCGCCGACCTGGCCGCCGCGCACGACGTGCTCGACCGGCTCGACCTCACCGGCTTCCACGACCGGGAGCTGGCCACCCTCTCCGGGGGCGAGCGGCAGCGGGTCTTCCTGGCCCGGGCGCTCGCCCAGGGCGCCACCCTGCTGCTGCTCGACGAGCCGACCAGCGCGCTGGACATCGGCCACCAGCAGGAGGTGCTGGAGCTGGTCGACCAGCTGCGCCGGGCGCACGGCCTGACCGTGCTCGCCACCATGCACGACCTCTCCGTCGCCGGCGAGTACGCCGACCGGATGGTGCTGCTCGCCGACGGCCGGGTGGTCGCCAGCGGCACTCCCCGCGAGGTGCTCACCGAGCAGCTGCTCGCGGAGCACTACCGGGCAAGCGTGCGGGTGGTGGACGGCGAGCACGGGCCGCTGGTGGTGCCGGTGCGGCCGGAGCCGCGTACGGTCAGGGCGGAGTAGTCCCGAGGATCGAGAAGAACACACCCTGTGGATCGGTGAGCACGGCGAACCGGCCCCGCGCCAGATCTGTCGGCTGAACGGCGAGCGTCCCGCCCAACCGTAGCGCCTCGGCGGCGACGGTGTCGGTGTCGGTGACCGCGAAGTAGACCATCCAGTGGGACGGAAGGTCACCCCAATCCTCGCCGATCATGGGCATCATCCCGGCAACCGGGCGGCCATCCAGCTGCCAGGTGGTGTAGGTGGTCTGGCCCATGGGTTGGTCGTCCGCCGTCCAGCCGAACACCGACCCGTAGAACTCCTTCGCCCGGTCCCACTCCCGCGTGGTCAGCTCGGCCCAGGTCAACGAGCCGGGTACGTCGAACACCTCGGCCCCCGGCATGCCGAGCGACTGCCACACCCCGAACGGCGCCCCGGCCGGGTCGGCGAAGAGCGCCGTCCGCCGGGAGCCGGTGACGTCGAACGGCTCGGTCAGGATCCGGCCGCCGGCGGCGCTCACCCGCTGGCCGGCCCCGTCGGCGTCGTCGGTCGCCAGGTAGGGCGTCCAGGCGGGCGGCCGTTGCGGGCCAGCCCCCAGCCCGGCACCGGCCACCGGTCTGCCCTGCTGGTGGAAGACGAGGTGAGCGTCAGCCGGGGGTTGCCGGTCCGCCTCGGCGACGGCCCAGCCGAACAGGGGCGCGTAGAAGCGCGCCGCGCCGGCGAGGTCGGTGGTGGCCAGGTCGACCCAGGCGGGTGCCCCCGGTGAAATATCCGTCATGGCTTCGGCTTGGCTTCCTCTGCTCGTGGGCGATTCTGGGTGGGACGGCGGGCGGGCCGTACAGCCGACGGCCGTCAGCCGGCATCAGGGCTGGCGAGGGCGATGACGTTGAAGAGGGCTCCCTGCGGGTCGCGGAGGGCGGCGTAGCGGCCAGCCGGGATGTCCTGGGGCGGGACCAGGATGGTGCCGCCCAGCTCGGCGGCGCGGGCGGCCGCCGCGTCCGCGTCGACCACCGCGAAGTACACCGACCAGTAGGCGGGCGAGTCCGCCGGGAACTCGTCGCCGAGCGGCGGCATCATCCCGGCGACGATCCGGGTGCCCAGCCGCCAGCCGGTGTAGGTGATCGGCCCCATCGGCTGGTCGTCCGGCTGCCAGCCGAAGACCAGCTCGTAGAAGACCTTCGCGCCTTCCGGGTCGGGGGTGACCAGCTCCGTCCAGCTCAGCGCGCCCGGCACGTCGAACACCTCGGCGCCGGGCATCGCCATGGGCTGCCAGACGCTGAACGCCGCGCCGGCCGGGTCGGCGAAGACCGCCATCCGCCCCCGGTCGAAGACCTCGAACGGCGGCACGACCACCTGCCCACCGGCCCGCTCGACGCGGCCGGCCACCAGGTCGGCGTCGTCGGTCGCCACGTACGTCGACCAGATCGGCACCTGGTCGGGGATGGCCGGGGGGCCGGCGCCGACCACCGCCTGTCCAGCCAGCAGGAAGACGGTGTAGCCGCCCGCCTCGGGCTCCGGAGCGATCCGTCCGGTCCAGCCGAACAGCTCCGGGTAGAAGCGCCGCGCGTCGGTGAGATCGGGGGTGGCGAGATCGGCCCAGCAGGGCGTGCCCGGCGGGACGGTACTCACGTCGGCCCCTCTCGGCTGGGGGCGGCCACGCCGGCACGCCCTGCCGGCATCGTGGCACCGTGCCGCCGCCGTACGGGGTGGAATCGGACCAAAGGTCAGCTGAACCGGCGACCCTCGTCGCGCCGGTACGCCCATCCGGCCAGCGCGGCGAGGCCCACCACCCAGGCGCCGAGCATGATCATCGACAGCGGGTTCAGCGGGTATTCGCCCACCGCCGCCCACATCAGCTCCACCGCTCCCCGGGTCGGCAGGTACGGCGCGACCGCCTCGATGAAGCCGGGCGCCTGGTCCGGGGCGGAGAGCAGGCCGCCGCCGAAGGCGAGCGGGAAGAAGACCAGCTGTGCCACCACGATCGCGGCCTTGCTCGGCAGCGAGTAGCCGATGGCGAGCCCCATCAGCGTGAACGGCACCGACACCACGGCGACGGTGGCCAGGGCCAGCAGGAAGGCCGCCGGGCTGACCCGCGCTTCGGTCAGCGTCGCCCCGATCACCACCACCGGGATCAGCGACAGGTAGGTGAGCACCAGCCTGGCCATCACCCGACCGGCGAAACGCGGCGCCGGCCCCGCCGGCAGGGTCCGGGTGTACGGGCTCCACGGCTGGTCGCGGTCCTCGGCCACGCCGACGCCGTACTGGAAGATGTTCGCGCTCATCACCGAGAAGGTGACCATCGACGCAGTGGCGTAGGTGGCGGCCACCGGGTCCTTCCCGGCGAACGGCACCACGAAGAAGAGCATCGCGGCGGCCGGGAAGAAGGCGCTGCCGAACACGGCGACCGGGATCCGCATGGTCTCCAGCAGCTGGTAGCGGGCGTGGACCAGGGTGAGCTGCATGGAAGTCCCTCAGACGGTGGCCGGTCGACCGGCCCGGTTCGTGGCGGTCGGCTGGCCGCCGGTCGTGGTGAGGGCGAGGAACGCCTCTTCCAGCGAGGTGGGTCGGACCTCCAGGTCGGCGAAGGCCACCCCGGCGATGACGAGCTCGCGTACCAGTTGGTCGGAGTCGGTGGTGAGCAGGTGGGTACGGCCGTCCACGCGTTCGGTGCGGACCACGCCGGGCAGCGCGGGCAGCTCGTCGGCCACCAGGCTGACCCGCCGTACGCCGACGATGCCCCGGACCGCCGCGACCGTGTCGTCGGCCAGCACCCGGCCGTGCCCGATCACCACCACCCGGTGCGCCAGCGCCTCGACCTCCTCAAGGTAGTGGCTGCTCAGCAGGACCGTGCCGCCGTCCTCGTGGAACGCCCGGATCGCGTCCCAGAGGGTGCGCCGGGCCTCGACGTCCAGGCCGGTCGTCGGCTCGTCGAGCAGTGCCAGCCGGGGTCGGCCGACGAAGGCGAGTGCCACCGCGAGCCGGCGGCGCTGCCCGCCGGAGAGGCCACCGGTCTGCCGGCGGGCCAGCTCGGCCAGCCCGAACCGGTCGAGCAGCTCGCCGCGGGGGACCGGGTCGGGGTAGTGGGCGGAGACGAAGTCGACCACCTCACCGACGCGCAGCGTGCCGGGCAGGCCGGTCTCCTGCGGAGTGACCCCGATCCGCTGCCGGCTCGCCGGGGTGCGCGGGTCGCCGCCGAACAGCTCCACCCGCCCGGCGGTGGGGCGGCGCAGCCCGGTGAGCAGGTTGAGCAGCGTGCTCTTGCCGGCGCCGTTCGGGCCCAGCAGCCCGACCAGCTCACCGGCGTGCACGTCGAGGTCGACCCGGTCCAGGGCGAGGACGTCGCCGTACCGGCGGCTGGCCTCGACGGCGCGGGCGAGGATCATGGCGGCTCCCTGGCGACACCGGGTGCGGTCGGACACGGCTCAGGTGTACCTCTCCGGGGCAACCGTCGGCGTTCCGGGCGGGGGCGGCCGACCCGCTCACCCCCTGCGGCGCTGGTGCGGCTCAGCGCAGCTCGGCGGGAAGCGGCGCGCTGTGCAGCACCGACAGCCGGGACACCGCCCGGGTGAGCACCACGTAGAGACGGTGCAGGCCGCGCGGCTCGGCCGCCACGATCGCGGCCGGTTCGACGACGATGACGTGGTCGTACTCCAGGCCCTTGACCAGGGTGGCCGGCACCACGGTGACCCGCGCCCCGGCCGTCGGGTCGTCGGCCGTGGCGGTCTCCATGCCCGCGGCGGCCAGCGCCGCGCGGAGCCCGTCGACCGCGGCGTCCGCGGCGATCACCGCAATCGACCCCTCGTACGCGAGCGCCGCGCGTACCTCGGCCATCGTCGCGGTGGACAGGTCGCTGACGGTACGCACGTCCAGCGCGCCGTCGCGGCGCAGCGACTCGGCCGGCGGTACGTCGACCGCGAGCGCCGGCAGCAGCCGGTTGGCGAACGCGACCACGGCGGCCGGCACCCGGAAGCCGACCGTCAGCGGGACCACGGTGGCATCCGGCTTGCCCAGGTGGACCAGGGACTCCCGCCAGTCGGTGGCGGCCCACGGCGCGGTGCCCTGGGCCAGGTCACCGAGGAGGGTGATCGACCCGTGCTCGCTGCGCCGGGCGATCGCCCGGCACTGCATCGGCGAGAGGTCCTGCGCCTCGTCCACCACGACGTGCCCGAAACCGGCCGGCCGTTCGATCAGCCCGGCCGCCTCGTCGATCAGCACCGCGTCGGCGGCGGTCCATTTCGCGGTCTTGGCGGTACGCGGTGTCTTCGCCCAGGTCAGCAGCGCCTGCTCGTCGATGTTGAGCAGCCCATCCGCTGCCGCGGCGAGCCGGCCGGGATCCGCGAGCAGCGCGTGCACCAGCCCTTCCGGGGTGAGCGCCGGCCAGACCGCGTCCAGGAAGTCGGTGACCGGGCGGGACCTGCCCATCCGGCGCAGCCAGGTGTCGCTCGGTGACTCGGCGCGCCGCGCCTCGGCCTGCCGTTGCAGCAGGCTCACCACCCGGGCCCGGACCCGTTCCCGGCCGATGCCGTACGGCAGCCCCTCACGGCGGGTCTCCGCAACCACCCGGTGCAGCGCCTCCAAGCCGATCCGCCACCGGAACGAGCCGTCGGAAACCATGATCGGCTCGATCGGCTCGCCGATGTGCGCGTCGACCGCCCGGCGCAGCACCTCCGCCATTCGCGCGTCGTGCTTGACGGCCGCGACCGCCGGGACGTCGACCGCCCGCGCCGGCGCCCGGCCGACCAGGTCCTCCACCGTGGCCTGCTCGACCTCCACCTCGCCGAGGGCGGGCAGCACCGCGGCGATGTACGACAGGAAGGCCCGATTCGGCCCGACGATGAGCACGCCGGACCGGCGCAGCCGCTCCCGGTGCAGGTAGAGCAGGTACGCGGCCCGGTGCAGCCCGACGGCCGTCTTGCCGGTGCCCGGCGCCCCCTGCACGCAGATCGAGTCGGCCAGATCGGCGCGGACCAGCTCGTCCTGCTCGGGCTGGATGGTGGCGACGATGTCGCGCATCGGCCCGACGCGCGGCCGCTCGATCTCCGCGGTGAGGATGCGGCTGGCCGTGCCGAGTTCCTCGCCGCGGTCGAGGTGCTCGTCCTCGAAGCTGGTCAGCATCCCGTTGCTGAACCCGAACCGGCGCCGGACCCTGACGCCCTGCGGGTCGCGCGCGCTGGCCCGGTAGAACGCCCGGGAGACCGGCGCCCGCCAGTCCAGCACCAGCGGCTCACCCCGCTCGTCGGTGACGTGCCGCCGCCCTACGTGGTACCGCCGCCCGGCGTGATCGGCCCAGCCGTACCCACCGTCGCCCGGCCGGCCGTCGAGCCGGTCGCCGCCGGGCGGGTTGTCTGCTGCATCGCCGGGCCGGCCGTTCGCTGCGGGCCGGCTGTTCGCCGCGTCGCCGGGCCGGCTGTCCGCCGCGTCGCCCGCCCGGTCGCCAGCGCCCGCGTGGCTGCCGTGTTCGGGCGAGGCGTCGGCGGTCGTGGGGCCGAAGTCGAGGCAGCCGAAGAACAGCGGCGTGGTCGGGTCGTCGGCGAGCTCGGCGACCCGGCGGGCCAGGGTGCGGCCCAGCGTCTCGGCCGCGTACGCGTCACCGGCCACCTGGTCGCCGGTGGCGAAGAGCGCCTCCGCGCGTTCCCGCATCCGGCGCAGCGCGGCCCGGGACGCGGCGAGGTGATCGCGTTCGGCGGCGAGGTCGTGGTCAAGATCGAGATCGAGTGCGGTCACGCTGATTGCCCCTCGAGGTCATCTGCTGATCGCTCGCGTGTCCGGCGGGCGGATGGCCAGCCCCCGGCGCGGGACGTCCGTTCCGGTGCCACCGCACCCTGGCCGTCGAAGCGACCTGACAGCCTACGCGCGACCCGAACTCTCCTCCACCGAATTTGCGTCTCTCCGGACGTCCTGCGTCCTGCTCCGAGAGATCGATCTTGACCCGATCCGGTCGGTCGCACCGCATATCGAGGCCCGGCCGGGACGGCGGGGTCGGTGACAGGGGCGGCGAGTGGCCGGGATCATGGGGGGATGACGGAGGCCAGCCCCGAGCAGCGCCGGGTGACCATCACTGATCCGCAGGTGATGCGGGCCCTGGCCCACCCGGCCCGGCTCGAAATCATGGAACATCTGACCACGGTGGACGGCGGGGCCACGGCGACGGAGTGTGCGGAAATCGTGGGTCTGTCCCCGAGCGCGACCAGCTACCACCTCCGGGCGCTGGCCCGGTTCGGCCTGGTGGAGCAGGCGCCCGGTCGCGGGGACGCCCGTGAGCGGGTGTGGCGCAGCACGGTGCGGTCCTGGGGTGTCGACGCCGGGCGGTCGGCGGAGCCGGAGGCCCGCGCGGCCGAGCGGGCGCTGGTGGATACCTGGCTGGCCCGCGACCTGGAACGCAGCCGGGACTGGCTGCGCCGCGCCCCGGACGAGTCGGACGAGTGGTACGCGGCGGCGCAGATGTCGGACCACCTGCTGATGGTCACCGCCGAGGAGCTGACCGAACTCAACGCGGCGGTGTACCGATTGTTCGAGCCGTACCGGAAGCGGACCCGGGCGGCTCCTCCGGAGGGCGCCCGCCGGGTCGCGGTGCAGTACAAGGCGCTGCCGCTGGACTGACAGGGGGTTGAGTCAGCAGGTGTGAAGGATTATTTTCGAAGTATGTCCTTCACATCTGCCGGCTCGCGTTGGCCGGACGTCTGGCTCGCCACCGCCGCCCGGGGCATCTCGAGCTGTGGGGACTTCCTCGCCGCGAGTGCGCTCACCCTGGCGTTGCAGTCCGCCGGGGCGGGCGGGCTCGCCGTCTCCGGCCTGCTGCTCGCCGCGACCCTGCCGCTGGTGGCGTTCGCCCCGCTGACCGGGCGGTTGGCCGACCGGGTGGACAGCCGCACCCTGCTGGTGGCCGCCGGGCTGGCCCAGGCCGGCATCTGCCTCGCCCTCGCGTACGCCTCGCACCCGGCGCTGGTCATCCTGCTGGTGGGGCTGCTCGCCACCGGCCTCGCCGTCACGCAGCCGGTGCTCTCGGCGCTGGTGCCGGCGATGGTGCGCGCCGAGGACCTGCCCCGGGCCAGCGCGCTGCACCAGTCCGCCGGCATGCTCGGCGCGCTCGCCGGTCCGGCGCTGGCCGGCGTGCTGGTGGGCGAGTTCGGCGCCCGCCTGCCGCTGCTCGTCGACGCCGGCAGCTACCTCGCGTTGGTGGCGGCCGGGCTGCTGATCCATACCCGCAGGGGAGGGCGCCGGGGCGCGGAGCCGGCGGCGGCCCGTGGTGCGACCACGCCGCCCACCTGGCGGCTGCGCCAGGATCCGCTGCTGCTCGCGATGGTGGCCAGCGTCGCCGGGGTGGTCGGCGCGGTCGGGGCGATCAACGTGGTCGAGGTGTTCTTCATCCGCGAGACGCTGGGCAGTTCGACCACCGTCTACGGCGTGGTGACCGGTGCCTGGACGCTCGGCATCCTGGCCGGCGCGTGGCTCTTCGCGCGGGTGGTCCGGCGGCTCAGCCGGGACGCCACGCTGGTCCGGGCGGGCCTGGTGCTGCTCGGGGGCTGCTGTGCCATGGTGCTGGCCTCGGCGGCTGTGCCGTCCGCCCTGCTGCTCGTGCCGATCTGGCTGGTCGGCGGCGTCCTCAACGGCGGCAACAACGTCTTCACCAATGTGCTGCTGGCCCGCCGGGTGCCGGAGGCCGCCCGGGGGCGCGCGTACGCCTTCTTCGGTGCGGCGGTGCAGGGCGCCGCGATGGTCGGCTACCTGGCCGGCGGTCTGCTGCTGGAGGTGGCCGCGCCCCGGCCGCTGGTCGCCGGCTGCGGGGTGGCCGGGCTGCTGGTGGTCGCCGCCGTCGCGGTGCCCCTCGGCCGCGCGGTCCGGGCGGCCGCACCGCTGGCCACGTCCGCGCCGGCCGGCGTCCGGGCCGGGTCGGCGGCCACGTCCGCGCCGGCACGGCCGTTGCCGGCGGGTCTGGCACCGGCCGAGGGAGTTCGGCCGGCGCAGCCCGCCGAGGCCGGGGCGGGTGCGGGGTCGGCCACTCCGGAGCCGGCCGGGTGAGCCGCGGCCGGGCGGCGGGGATACGGTCGGGGCATGGCTGAGCACGTCGCACGTCCCCGAGTCGGGCACATCCAGTTCCTGAACTGCCTGCCCATCTACTGGGGTCTGATGCGCTCCGGCGCCCTGATCGACGTGGACCTGCACAAGGATTCGCCGGACCGGCTGAGCGCGGCGCTGGTCGCCGGTGACCTGGACATCGGCCCGATCTCGCACGTCGAGTACCTGCGGCACGCCGACGAGCTGCTGCTCCTGCCCGACCTGGCGGTCGGCAGCGACGGCCCGGTGCTGTCGGTGAACATCGTCTCCACCCGGCCGCTGGCCGACCTGGACGGCGCCCGGGTGGCGCTCGGTTCGACGTCGCGTACCGGGGTGTTGCTGGCCCAACTGCTGCTCGGCGAGCGGTACGGGGTCCGCCCCGAGTACTTCCGCTGCCCGCCGGATCTGACGCAGATGCTGCTGGAGGCCGACGCCGGGGTGCTGATCGGTGACGTGGCGCTGCGCGCCCTCTACGAGACGCCGCGTCGCGGCCTGCAGGTGACCGACCTCGGGCAGGCCTGGCGGGAGTGGACCGGGCTGCCCATGGTGTTCGCCGTCTGGGCGGTACGCCGGGACTTCGCGGCCGCCCACCCGGGCCTGGTCAAGGAGGTGCACGAGGCGTTCCTGCGCTCCCGCGACCTCTGCCTGGCCGAGCTGGACCAGGTGGCGGAGGCGGGTGCACGCTGGGAGCCGTTCGACGCGGAGACGTTGGCCTCGTACTTCCGGGTGCTGGACTTCTCGCTCGGCGACCGGCAGGTGGCCGGCCTGCGCGAGTTCGCCCGCCGGGCCGCGACGCTCGGCGCCGTCCCGGCCCTGCCGGCGGGCGGCCCCGAGTTCTTCGCCGGCTGACCGGCGACGCCCGGTCAGGAGGCGTCGCGGAGGAGCGCCTCGGTGATCTTCTGGCAGTTCTTCATGCCGTACTCGTAGCCCATGTCGATCGGGTAGCGGACCATCACACCCATCGTCCAGGTGTCGCCGATGGCCAGGCAGTTGATGTGCATCTCCTGCTCCCGGGTCCGGTCGACCCAGCCGTTCTTGATCGCGATGTTCTTGCGCTCCGCGGCCGGGAACGCCTTCCGGATGCCGAAGTCGCCCGTGCCGCGGACCAGCCGCATCTCGTTGAGCAGCCACCTGGTCCACTTCGGGCCGGCGGCCCGGCCATCGGCGATGCACTCGCCCAGCCGGGCGGTGTCCCGCGGCGACAGCTTCGTCCGGCTCCAGCCGCCGTCGCTGGCGGCGCTGCTGTCGGTCAGCTCGCACATCGAGATCAGCCGTTTGATCGAAGCGGACCGGCCGACGGTGTTGTAGAACTGCTCGGCCCGGGTGTTGTCGCTGTCCCGGATGATCTTCGTGGCGTCGGCCAGCTTGGCGTCGCTCGGGGTCTGCCCGGCGTCGGCGGCGCGGCGTAGATAGTCGGCGACGATCCAGGACTTGATCAGCGAGGCGGTGGTGCTGGTCTCGTCCATGTTGTCCGAACCGATGATCTCGCCAGTGCGGCGGTCCAGCACGCTCCAGGCGTACCAGCCCTCGATGTCCAGATCCAGGTCCGTGGCCTCGAACGGAAGCGGCTCCAGCGTCTTGCTCGGGCTGGGCGTGGGCGACGGCCGCGAGCTGCGGTCGGTGGGCGTGCCGGTGGAGCGGTCACCGGAGCTGCCGGCGTCGCCCCACTTCGCGGCGGCGGTGGACTCGAAGGGGGAGCCGGGGAGCAGGCGCAGGGACACCAGCACCAGACCGATCAGGATCACCGCGACGGCGATGAGCTTCAGCGGCGACGTCTCGCCGCGCCCGGCCCGGCGCTTAGCCATCAGAGCTTCCCGACCGGCTGCTGCGGCACCTTGAGCGCGGCGCCGGGCTGTGGGGTCACCAGCTGGCTGGCGACGCTGGCGCAGGTCTGCGCGCCGTACTTCAGCCCGCTCTTCTGCGGATAGCGCAGCATCACGGCGAGGCTCCACTTGTCGGTGACCGCGAGGCAGTTCACGTGCCAGTTGCCGTCGTAGTTGAGCGGCGTCCAGCCGTTCTTGATGCTGATCGGGCCCTGCGCCAGGATGGACTTGGGCAGGCCGTCGATGATCCCCCAGCGGCCGCCGCCGGAGCGGGCCTTCTGGTCCTTGCTGGCGGTGGTGCCCCGGACCTTGCTCATCTCGTCCAGCAGGTACGCCGTCCACGTGGGCCCGGCGGCGGTGCCGTCGGCGACGCAGTCGGCGAGGCGGACCGCGTCGCGCGGGGACATCCGGGTGAAGCTCCACCAGCCGACGTAGCCCGGCACGTTGCCCGGCTTGGTCTCGGTGAGCCCGCAGGTGCTGGTCATCCGCTTGATGGTCGCGGAGCGGCCGATCGCGCTGTAGAGGGCGTTGGCCGCGTCGTCGTTGCTGTCCCGGATGGCGGTGGAGATCTGCTTCTTCCGCTCGGCGCTCAGCGGCTTGTCGCCGAGCTGGCGGAGGTAGTCGGCGGCGAACCAGACCTTGATCATCGATTCGGTGGAGCTGGTCGAGGCCATGTTCTTCGAGCCGGAGATCTCGCCGGTCTGCCGGTCCATCAGGGCCCAGGAGAAGAACTCGCCCGTGAAGTTCACCGCAACCGGCCCCGCGGCCAGAGTCGGCGGCGGAGGCGCGGTGGGCGGGGGCGCCGAGACGCTCTCCGCGCCGCCCCCGCCGCCCCCGGCGCCGTCGTCGCCAGCGAGCCGGGCGTACGCGGCGGGAACGAGCAGGACGCCACCGAGGAGGACCGCCATGACGGCGAGCACCATGGTCACGCGGGGTCGCATGAGTGGGTGAACTCCAGATGTCAGGGCCGGGGGGACCGGCTTGTTGTCCGGGCGGATCGGCGGCTCGCCGAGGCGGGGGGTTTGCGGCCTCTGCCGGGAGGCGATCGTCGGCAGCCGATCGGTGTGACCGGGGGAAGTCTACGTCCGGAAAAGCGACGCGCCAGGACCTGACACCTGGCAACTTGCCATGAAGGCGGGACATCGGAGCCCTATGCGGCTTCTGGGATGATTCATCTTTGACCGGTGACTCAAGTCACAGCGACTTCGTCCACGCAGCGTGGTCGGACGGCAACGAAAGGTGCCGGCGGAATCCTGTTACACCCTCTGGTGTCATGAGTCGTCAGCTGTAACACTTGGTGGCATGTATGGCAACGACTTCTCCCCCGGGGACGCACCCGGCGGCGGCCTCCTCGGCGAGGTCGAGGCGGCCGAAGCGGCGCTGCGGGATGCTGCCGAGCGCGGGCGGCGCGGCGGCGCGCCCGGGGCGGACGGCGACCTCGCCGAGTACTTCGCCCAGGTCGTCGACGCCGACCAGAAGATCGAGCCACGCGACTGGATGCCCGAGGCGTACCGGAAGACGCTGATCCGGCAGATCGCCCAGCACGCCCACTCCGAGATCATCGGGATGCAGCCGGAGGGGAACTGGATCAGCCGAGCCCCGTCGCTCAAACGCAAGGCGATCCTGCTCGCCAAGGTGCAGGACGAGGCCGGGCACGGCCTCTACCTCTACGCCGCCGCCGAGACCCTCGGCGTCAGCCGGGACGAGCTGGTCGACCTGCTGCTCGCCGGTCGGCAGAAGTACAGCTCGATCTTCAACTACCCCACGCTGACCTGGGCCGACGTGGGTGCCATCGGCTGGCTGGTGGACGGCGCGGCGATCGTCAACCAGGTGCCGCTGTGCCGCTGCTCCTACGGGCCGTACGCCCGGGCGATGATCCGGATCTGCAAGGAGGAGTCGTTCCACCAGCGGCAGGGCTACGAGATCCTGCACACCCTCGCCCATGGCACCCCGGCGCAGAAGGCGATGGCCCAGGACGCGGTCGACCGCTGGTGGTACCCGTCCCTGGCCATGTTCGGCCCGCCGGACACCGACTCCACCCACTCCGCGCAGTCGATGGCCTGGAAGATCAAACGCTTCTCCAACGACGAGCTGCGCCAGCGCTTCGTCGACATGTGCGTGCAGCAGGCGGACATCCTCGGGCTGACCATCCCCGATCCCGACCTGCGCTGGAACGACGAGCGGCAGTCGTACGACTTCACCCAGCCGGACTACGACGAGCTGATGCGGGTGATCTCCGGCGACGGGCCGTGCAACCGGCAGCGGACGGCGCACCGCCGCCGGGCCCACGCCGAGGGCGCCTGGGTCCGGGAGGCCGCCACGGCGTACGCCGCCAAGCGCGCGCAGCAGCGGAAGGAGAAGGTGGCAGCGTGAGCGAGCGCAGCGAACAAGCGGGACAGCTCACCGCGAAGGCGGAGCCGTCCCCCCTGTGGGAGGTCTTCGTGCGGGCCCGGCGCGGGCTGTCGCACACCCACGTCGGCAGCCTGCACGCGCCGGACGCCGAGCTGGCCCTGCGCAACGCCCGGGATCTCTACACCCGGCGCCAGGAGGGGGTGTCGATCTGGGTGGTGCCGGCGAGCGCGATCACCGCCTCCAGCCCCGACGAGAAGGACGCCTTCTTCGACCCGGCGGCGGACAAGGTCTACCGCCACCCCACCTTCTACGAGGTGCCGGACGGGGTGGCCCACCTGTGAGGGGTCCCTTCGAGTTCACCCTCGCCCTCGGCGACGACGCGCTCATCGCGGCGCAGCGGCTGGCCGAGTGGACCACCCGCGCGCCGGAGATGGAGGAGGACGTCGCGCTGGCCAACATCGCCCTCGACCAGCTCGGCGCGGCCCGGCTGCTGCTGACGTACGCGGGCGAGCTGGAGGGGGCCGGCCGGGACGAGGACGCCCTGGCGTTCCTCCGCGACGACCGCGAGTTCCGCAACTGCCTGCTGGTCGAGCTGCCCAACGGCGACTTCGCAGTCACCATGGCGAAGCTGTTCCTCCTGTCGGCGTACCAGCTGCCGCTCTACACGGCGCTGGCCGGCTGCGCCGACGAGCGGCTGGCGGCGATCGGGGCGAAGGCCCGCAAGGAGTCGGCGTACCACCTCGACCACGCCGCGCTCTGGGTGAAGCGGCTCGGTGACGGCACCGAGGAGTCGCACCGCCGGATGCGGGACGCGGTCGACCAGCTGTGGCCGTACGTGGCCGAGCTGTTCGCGGCGAACCCGGCGGCGCCGGTCGACCCGGCCACCCTGCGGGCCGACTTCGACGCCACCGTCGACGCCGTGCTGGCCGAGGCCACCCTCACCCGGCCGGAGACCGGCTGGGCGCCCGCCGGCGGCCGGGACGGGGTGCACACCGAGCACCTGTCGTACCTGCTCGCCGAGATGCAGGTGCTGCACCGCGCCCACCCGGGGGCACGCTGGTGACGACTCCGAGGGAGGCCGTGGCGGCGGTGGTGGACCCCGAGATCCGGGTGGTCACCATCGACGAACTCGGCATCCTGCGGGCGGTCGACGAGGACCCGGCCTCCGGGCGGGTGGTCGTCACCATCACCCCCACCTACACCGGCTGCCCGGCGATGGACGTGATCCGCGCCGACATCCGCCGGGCGCTCGCCGCCGCCGGTCACCCCGACGCCGAGATCCGCACGGTCTACCGCCCCGCCTGGAGCACCGACTGGATCTCCGACACCGGGCGGGCGAAGCTGGCCGCCGCCGGGATCGCCCCGCCGGCGCCGGTGCGTCCGGGCAACGCCGTGCCGCTGACCCTGTCGGTCCGCTGTCCACGCTGCGGGTCGCCGGAGACCGAGCAGGTCAGCCGGTTCGGCTCCACCGCGTGCAAGGCGCTCTGGCGCTGCCGTTCCTGCTCCGAACCCTTCGACCACCTGAAGGCGCTGTGACAGTCACCATCACCCGGCCGGTGCGTCGCCGGCCGGTCTTCCACCCGCTGCCGGTCGCCGCCGTCGACCGGCTCACCGACGACGCCGTGGCGATCACCTTCGCCGTGCCGGAGGACCTGCGGCCCATCTTCGCGTTCTCCGCCGGCCAGCACCTCACCGTGCGTCGCACCGGCGACGGCGGCGAGGACGTGCGCCGGTCGTACTCCATCTGCTCCACCCCGGACGACCTGGCCCGGCACGGCCGGCTGCGGATCGGGGTGCGGGAGATTCCCGGCGGGGCCTTCTCCGCGTACGCCTGCGCGGCGCTGCGGGACGGCGACATCGTCGAGGTGCTGCCCCCGCTGGGCAACTTCACCACGGCGTTCGTGCCGGACCGGGTCCGCCACTACGGCGCGGTCGTCGCCGGCTCGGGCATCACCCCGGTGCTGTCGCTGGTCGCGACCGCGCTGGCCGTCGAGCCGGCCAGCACCGTCACCCTGGTGTACGGCAACCGCACGGCGAACACCGTGATGTTCGCCGAGGAGCTGGCCGACCTGAAGGACCGCTATCCGACCCGGCTGCATCTGGTGCACGTGCTCTCCCGGGAGCAGAGCGAGTCGCCGCTGCTGTCCGGGCGGATCGACGCCGACCGGCTGGGCCGGCTGCTGGACACCATCGTGCCGGGGGACGCGGTCGACGAGTGGTTCCTCTGCGGCCCGTACGGCATGGTGGTCGACGCCCGGGCGGTGCTGGCCGCGCGCGGGCTGCCGGAGTCGGCGGTGCACACCGAACTGTTCCACGTCGACGCGCCGCCGGAGCCGGTGCGCCGCCCCGGCGACGAGCCCGGCGCCGGCGCGGAGGTGACCATCGTGCTGGACGGCCGCTCGTCGACCTTCACGATGGGGCGCGACGAGCGGGTGCTGGACGCCGCGCTCAAGGTTCGCGGTGAGCTGCCGTACGCCTGCAAGGGCGGGGTCTGCTCGACCTGTAAGGCGAAGGTTGTCGACGGTCAGGTGACGATGGCCCGCAACTACGCTCTGGAGCCCGACGAGCTGGCCGCCGGCTACGTTCTCACCTGCCAGTCCAGCCCCACCACCGCTCGCCTGACGGTCGACTACGACGCGTGACCGGCCCCGCCGGCTCGGCCGGTGGGGTGCGGGTCACCGGTGGTGGTACCCGGTGCGGGGCGGCGGAGGGCCGACGTAGGCTCGGGGCGTGACGGTGAGCCGGGAGATCGACGACATCCTGCAGCGCGGCGCGGACGGCGGGCGGATCACGCCCGAGGAGGCCCTGCTGCTCTACACCGAGGCCCCCTTCCACGCCCTCGGCGAGGCGGCCGACGCGGTACGCCGGCGGCGCTACCCGGACAACATCGTCACGTACCTGATCGACCGCAACATCAACTACACCAACGTCTGCGTGACCGCGTGCAAGTTCTGCGCGTTCTACCGGGCGCCGAAGCACCGGGAGGGTTGGACCCACCCCACCGAGGAGATCCTGCGCCGCTGCGGTGAGGCGGTCGAGCTGGGCGCCACCCAGGTCATGCTCCAGGGCGGGCACCACCCGGACTACGGCGTGGAGTACTACGAGGAGCTCTTCTCCTCGGTCAAGAAGGCGTACCCGCAGCTCGCCATCCACTCGATCGGCCCGAGCGAGATCCTGCACATGGCGAAGGTCTCCGGCGTCAGCCTCGACGAGGCGATCGCCCGGATCAAGGCGGCCGGGCTCGACTCGATTGCCGGGGCCGGCGCCGAGATGCTGCCCGAACGGCCCCGCAAGGCCATCGCCCCGCTCAAGGAGTCGGGCGAGCGTTGGCTGGAGGTCATGGAGCTGGCCCACCGGCAGGGCGTGGAGTCCACCGCCACGATGATGATGGGCACCGGCGAGACCGCCGCCGAGCGGATCGAGCACCTGCGGATGATCCGGGACGTGCAGGACCGCACGGCGGGCTTCCGGGCCTTCATCCCGTGGACGTACCAGCCGGAGAACAACCACCTCAAGGGCCGCACCCAGGCCACCACCTTGGAATACCTGCGGCTGGTCGCGGTGGCCCGGCTCTTCTTCGAGACCGTGCCGCACCTGCAGGCGTCCTGGCTGACCACCGGAAAGGACGTCGGTCAGCTCGCGCTGCACATGGGCGTGGACGACCTCGGCTCGATCATGCTGGAGGAGAACGTGATCTCCTCCGCCGGTGCGCGGCACCGGTCCAACCTGCACGAGCTGATCGGGATGATCCGCTCGGCGGACCGGATCCCGGCCCAGCGGGACACCCTCTACCGCCGGCTCGCGGTGCACCACATCCCGGCGGACGACCCGACCGACGAGCGGGTGGTTTCGCACTTCTCCTCGATCGCGCTGCCGGGCGGCGGCGCCGGGACGTCCCTGCCGCTGGTCGAGGCGCGCTGATCCCGCCGGTCGGCGGAGACCCGCGGGACTCCCGCCCCTGACCTGCGGTGTGGCAGTCCCGGCGCCGGGCCGATCGGCTGATGCCGGCCGGCCGTACGGCCGGGCCCGCCGGTCCGGGTGTGCCGGCTGTCGGACAGCTGGTCCGCGTGACCCAGCAATCCGGACGATCCTGGGGCGACCATCGGTCGGACCGGTGCCGGCCGGCGGCGCCGGGGGTGGCGTGGATGATCGCCGACGGTTAACGTGCGGGCCGCGTACTTCTCGCCGCCACGGTCGTTATCTCTCCGGACGGGTGCCCCGATGCTGGTCACGGATGGTGTGATGGTCCTGGTGGCGCGCGCCGGCCCGGGTCGCCGGTTGCGGGCGACGGGAGGCCGACGACCAACGGTCTGTCCTCCATCGGCCCACGAGGGCCGTTCACATAACGCACAGCGGTGCGGGCGGGATGGGTGACCATCCCGCCCGCATTGTCCGCGCCGGCCAACCGGACGGACGAAACGTGACCGCGATGCTGGCGTGGCGCATCGGCCTTCGATAACGTCCGCTCGGTTCCGCAACCATCAACTGTCTTCCCTAACCCCGGGGGATCGATGAACCTGTTCCACCGCTCGGCCCTGGCCCGTGCCGGTGCCGTGGCCCTGCTCGCGGCCGGCGGCCTGACCGCCGTGGCCGCTCCCGCGCACGCCGCCGACCAGGCGGATCTGCAGCTGATCCCGCTCAGCTACGAGCTGGCCAAGGGCGTCAAGGAGGCCAAGGCCAAGCCATTCAAGTTCCAGGTCGACAACACCCGCGGCACGGTCGACGCCAAGGACGTGCGGGTCACTGTGGAGACCAAGGGCCTCAAGGACCGCAAGGTCGGTGTGCTGGTGCCGGACGGCTGCGACGTCGACGGCACCACCTTCAGCTGCCTCCTCGGCGACCTGGCCGGAGGCACCACCGAGGACTTCGGTATCCCGCTCTTCTCCACCGGCGGCCGCGGCGACGCCGGCACCCTGGTCGTCACCATCACCGCCGCGACCCCGGACCCGAATCTCGACGACAACGAGGTCGAGCACGACGTCCACGTCGCGAGGCCCGGCTACGACCTCACCACGTGGGTGCAGGATGTCTACGCGGACGTCGAGGTCGACGGCGACGAGGCCGACGAGGCCGGGCTCAAGCCGGTCAAGCCCGGTGACACCGCCCCGCTGGACTGGGCGGTCTACAACGACGGCAGCCGCAAGGCGACCGGGATCGCGTACGGCATCACCCTGCCCGCCGGTGTGACCTTCGCGGAGCTGCCGGAGGGCTGCGTCGAGCAGGAGCTCGGCGGCCTCGCCCACGCGTACTGCGAGGACTCAGGCGCGGTGCTGCGGCCGGGGCAGTTCTACACCGCCGACGTGCGGGTGACGGTCGGCGCGGACGTCACCGAGCCGGTGCTGCGGCCGGGCTTCCTCTTCGCCGCCGGGCTCGACGGCGCCCAGGGGCAGCCGGAGGAGTCGCCGCAGGTGGCCAGCGGGGCGCAGCGCAAGGCGTTCACTGAGACCGACCCCGTCGACAACATCGCGCAGTTCGACGTGTTCGTCGACCTGTCGGTGCAGCCGACCCCGACGCCCACCCCG
>NZ_POUB01000088.1 GCF_003236335.1 Micromonospora deserti | reverse complement strand
ACCCGACGCTCTCGGAAGGACATAAAAAGATCTTGGTAGGAGACGACCCCTGGCGGGCGATTCCTACCAAGATCTACCGCCAGCCCAGCCCGTGTGCGGGGGTGGGCTGAGACGGGGTGGCGGGTGCCGAACCGCGCAGCACGACGTGCGGCTCGCGGCCGAGGTCGAGGTATGTGCGGACGCCGTCGTGGCGTTCGTCGCTGGCGGAAGATCGACCGACGGTTACGATCATCCGGTGAGCGTCCCGCAGCCACCCGAGCCGATCCCGGGCGCCCGTCTGCTCTTCTCGCTCGACCCGGCGGTCAGCCACCTCAACCACGGATCGTTCGGCGCGGTGCCGATCGGGGTGCAGCGCGCGCAGCAGCGGTTGCGCGACGAGATGGAGGCCAACCCGCTGCGCTTCTTCGCGCAGGGGCTCATCGACCGGATCACCCACACCCGCCGGCACCTGGCCGATTTCCTCGGCGCCGACGCGGATGGCACGGCGCTGGTCGCCAACGCCACCACCGGCGTGGCGGTGGTGCTCCAGTCGCTCGGCCTGCGCCCCGGCGACGAGGTGCTGACCACCGACCACGGGTATGGGGCGGTCGGCTTTTCCGTGGCCCGCGAGTGCCGGCGTACCGGGGCCGTCACGCGGGCGCTCCGGGTGCCGCTGGCGGCCACCGACGAGGAGGTCGTCCAGGTCGTCCGCGCCGGACTGCGCCCGGGCCGTACCCGGCTGCTCGTGGTGGATCAGCTCACCTCGGCCACGGCCCGGCTCTTTCCGGTCGCCGCGATCGTCGCGGTGGCCCGTGAGCACGGGGTGCCGGTGCTGGTCGACGCCGCGCACGCCCCGGGCATGCTGCCGACGGCGGTACGCAGCATCGGCGCCGACTTCTGGGTGGGCAACCTGCACAAGTGGGGGTACGCGCCACGCGGCACCGCCGTGCTGGTGGTGGCCCCGCCCTGGCGGGACCGCGTCGAACCGCTGGTGGTCTCCTGGGAGCAGGAGTCGGGCTTCCCGGGCCGGGTCGAGTGGCAGGCCACGATGGACTACACGTCCTGGCTGGCCGCTCCGGTCGGCCTGTTCACGCTGCGCAGCCTCGGTGTCGACCGGATACGCACGCACAACGCCACGCTGGCGGCGTACGGCCAGCGGGTGGTGGGGGACGCCCTCGGGGTGTCGCCCACCGACCTGCCGGACCCCGGCGGACCGGGGGTGGCCATGCGGATCGTCCCGCTGCCACGGGGCGTGGCCACCACGCTCGACGCGGCGCGGGCGCTGCGCACCCGGATCGCCGAGCGGCTCGCCGCGGAGGTCGCGGTGATGGCCTGGGGCGGGCAGGGCTGGCTGCGGCTCTGCGGGCAGGTGTACAACCGCACCGACGAGTACGAGCGGCTGGCGGTGCGGCTGCCTCCGCTGCTTGCCCAGCGCTGAGCCGCGGCTCACCTCGCCGACCGGCAGCAGCCGCACCGCCGCGAGACCGAGCAGGGCCAAGGGGTCGAGATAGTCGTTCCCGCGCCGCAGCCCCCAGTGCAGGCAACCCGCTGCGGGACAGCCGGCGTGCCCGGGCTGCAGGACGCCCAACGGCGCGCCCGCGACCACCCGCTCGCCGGCGGCGACCGTCGGACGTACCGGTTCGTAGGTGGTGCGCAGGCCGCCGACGTGCCCGACGCTGACCACCGGACGGCCGGCGACCATGCCGGCGAAGAGCACCATCCCGGGCCCGGCGGCGCGGACGACCGCACCCGGCGCGGCGGCCAGGTCGACGCCGCGGTGGCCGGGCAGCCACGGCCGCGGCGGCGGGTCGAACCGGCGCAGCAGCCGGGGCGGGCCGTCGAGCGGCCACTGGAACCGCGCCACCGCCGGGGTGGATGCCCGGGCGGTGGCGGCCTGCGCCGAGGCCACCACCGCGGCGGAGCGCGGCACCGGGCCGGGACGCGCGGCCGGGGGCGCGAGGGGCAGCAGGGCGGCGCAGAGCACGGCAATGGCGCTTGCTGGCGGTGGTCGCATGGCGGCAGCCTGCCCGGTGGCCGGCGGCGTCGCCGTCCCGGCGGGCTCGCCTGTGGACGGCGCAGCGTCCTGTGGACGAACACCCGACCGGGCGATGATCTGCTATGGCGCGGGCGGCCAGCCGGGGAAACGGCGGCGGCGCGGGCGGCCAGCCGGGGAAACGGCGGCGGCACGCGCAGCCAGCCGGGGAGACGGGGCGGCAGGCCCCCGGCCGGGTGGCATCTAGGCTGGGCCGGTGACCCGGGACTGGTATGCCTGGCACGACGACTACGCCCAGCCTGACTCGGCGCTGTCCCGGCGGGTGGCGGAACTGCGGTCCCGGCTCCGGGACGCCCTCGACCAGGCACCGCCGGGCCCGCTGCGCGCCATCAGCCTCTGCGCCGGCCAGGGGCACGATCTGATTCCCGTGCTGGCGGACCACCCGCGCCGGGACGACGTGACCGCCCGCCTGGTGGAGTTGGATCCCCGCAACGCCGAGGTGGCCCGCACGGCCGCCCGCGCCGCGGGCCTGGCGGGGGTCGAGGTGGTGGTTGGCGACGCCGCCCGCACCGACGCGTACGCCGATCTCGTCCCGGCCGACCTGGTGCTGGTCTGCGGCGTGTTCGGGAACATCTCCGAGGCCGACATCCGGGTCACCGTGTGGCACTGCGCGGCGCTCTGCGCGACCGGCGGCACCGTGCTCTGGACCCGGCACCGGGGCAGCCCCGACCTGGTGCCGACGATCTGCGACTGGTTCGCGGCGGAGGGGTTCGAGCCGGTGGCGGTGAGCACCCCGGCCGACCGGGTCGGCGTGGGCGTGCACCGCTTCACCGGCGGGCCGCGCCCCCTGCCGGCCGGGGTGACCATGTTCCGGTTCGTCCGTTGAGGCCCGGCCGGCCCGGCGCCCGGCGCCTCGCCCGACTCGCGGCGGGTCTCAGGCTGGGCCGATCAGCTGCCGGTCGGGCGACAGTCGGGTCATGGTGCTGCTCGGTTGGCGTGGCCGCCGCGCGGGCGGGCAGGCCAGCCCACGGCGGTGATCGGCGAGCTCACCTGCCGCCGCGGCGGCCATTGTGGACGATGCCGGGCAGCGCCCGGCGGGCCGGGACGGCGCGATCAGCACGGCCCGGTGCAGCAGGCCACCCTGGCCGCTGTCGTGGGGGAGTGAACTCCGCGCGGGCCCGGATGCCCGCGGGCACGGAACGGCGAGAAACCCGGGGTCGGCGGGTGGGGGACGCCGACGAGAGGGCGTACGACGGCAGCGGCGGCGCGGCGGGCGGGGTCAGCCGCCGAAGCCGGAGTCGGCAGGAAGCGAAATGTCCGGCTTCTCCAACTCCTCGACGTTGACGTCCTTGAATGTCATCACCCGGACGTTCTTCACGAAGCGCGCGGGACGGTACATGTCCCACACCCAGGCGTCGTGCATCTCGACCTCGAAGTAGACCTCGCCGTCGGAGTTGCGCACGTGCAGGTCGACCTGGTTGGCCAGGTAGAAGCGACGCTCCGTCTCCACCACGTAGGAGAACTGACGGACGATGTCGCGGTACTCCCGGTAGAGCTGCAGCTCCATCTCGGTCTCGTACTTCTCGAGATCTTCCGCGCTCATCGCACTCCGCCTTCCATGACCACATCTTCCCCCACCGGCGCCGGAGGCCGAGGCTGCTCGCCCAACGCCACGCCGACGGTACCCCCTGGCGCGCCGGAGCGCTCCATCGGCTCGTCCGGCCTTGCGCCCACCGGTCGGCGCGCCCGCGGCGGGGCGCCGTCCCGGCCGGACACCGCGGCCACGTTGACATACGAGAAGCGGTGCTCCGAGCACGGCCCCCGCTCCCGCAGCGCCGCCGTGTGCTCCGCGGTGATGTAACCCTTGTGCTCGGCGAACCCGTAGCCCGGGAAGGTCCCGTCCAACTCGACCATGATCCGGTCCCGGGTGACCTTGGCGAGCACGCTCGCCGCCGCCACGCAGGCGGCCACCTGGTCACCCTTCCACACCGCCAGCCCCGGCACGTCCAGGCCGTCCACGCCGAAGCCGTCGGTCAGCACGTACTCGGGCCGGGTGGTCAGCGAGGCCAGTGCCCGGCGCATCGCTGCCAGGTTGCACACGTGCAGGCCACGGGCGTCGACTTCCTCGGCCGGGATCACCACCACGGCGTACGCCAGGGCGCGGGCGACCACCTCGTCGTAGATCCGCTCCCGGCTGGCCGGGGTGAGCAGCTTCGAGTCGGCCAGCCCTTCGATCTCGCCGCGGCGCCCCTCGGGCAGGATCGCGGCGGCGGCGACCAGCGGCCCCGCGCAGGCGCCCCGCCCGGCCTCGTCGGCACCCGCCACGTGCCGGAAGCCGCGCCGCTGCAGGGCACGCTCCAGTGCGTAGAGCCCGGCCTCGCGGCGCACCACGGTACGCGGCGGCGTCAGCACGACCCACCGCCCTCCACCCCGGCGCCGGCCCGGAGCACCGGGAAGGCGCCGGCCCGGCCCTCCGGCGCGGCGGCCGGAGGCTGCGGTGCGGCGGACAGCGCCCGGGCCAGGACCGCAGGCAGCTCAACCGGGTAGTAGCGCTCGTCGGTGGTGACCAGCTCGGCCCGGGTCCACCAGCGGTGCCCGTCGACGCTCGCCCGCTCGACGTCGGTGAAGCCGGCGGTGTCCACCTGCCACGAGGGCACCCGGACCAGGAAGAATTCCTGCTCCTGGCGGTACCGGACCCCGTCGAACGGGAACTCGACCGTCTCGGACCACACCGACTCGCCCAACTCGGCCGGGGCGAGCCGCAGCCCGGTCTCCTCGGCCAGCTCGCGGGCCGCCGCGGCCGCCGGTGACTCCCCCGGGTCGAGCCCACCGCCCGGCGTGAACCAGTAGCGGTGGTCGGGACGGGACGGATCCCAGCCACTGAAGAGCAGCACCCGACCCGCCGCGTCGACGAGCAGGACGCGTGCCGCGCGCCGGGGGGTGTAGTCGGTCACCGCCCCAGCCTGCCAGACGCCGCCGACAACGCCCACGCCCCTCCGGGTGACGTCAGGGCTCGGGGATGGTCTGGTACTGCTCCGGCACGGTCAACCAGGCGGCCCGGTTGACCGGCCAGAAGACGGTGAAGGCCCGCCCGACGACCACGTCCTCGTCGATGGTGGCGGCGGTGATGTCCTGCCCGGACTGCTGCCAGTGCTCCAGCGAGTCGCCGGAGGCGGCGCGGTGGTCGCCCATCACCCAGAGCCGGCCCTCCGGCACGGTGATGTCGAACTCCTGGTCGGCGGGCTTGTCCCCCGGGAAGACGTACGGCTCGTCCAACGGCTTGCCGTTGATCACCAGGCGCTCCTGAGCGTCACAGCAGACCACGTGGTCGCCACCGACGCCGACGACCCGCTTGATGAAGTCCTCGCCGTCGGGGTTGCCGCTCCACTCCCGGGGCGCCTTGAAGACGATCACCTCACCCCGGTGCGGCGACCGGAAGTCGTAGACCAGCTTGTTGACCAGCACCCGATCGTCGATCTGGAGGGTGTTCTCCATGGACGGGGAGGGGATGAAGAAGGTCTGCAGTACGAAGGCGCGCACCAGCACCGCGACCAGGATCGCCACACCCAGGAGGATCGGCAGCTCCTTCCAGAAGGAGCTGCGGGGCTTGTCGGTCTGCTCGTCAATCACGTCAGGAGCCTACGTTGCCCGGCTGGGCGGCATCGTCCGGAACGCGCGAGAACGGAGAGCGCCGCCGTTATCGGGACGAGCGGCACCACTCCCCCGTCCGGCGTCACCGGGCGGACCGGCGGCGGGGCTCCGGTGGACGCGGCGGGCGGGCCGGACACGTCCTTGAACGTCTCGGGAACGGACAGCGAACTCCAGCGCGACGACGGCCAGACCACGGTGAAGGCCCGGCCGACCACATTCTCGATCGGCACCGGCCCCTGGCACCGGGCGTCCTGCGAGACCAGCCGGTGGTCGCCCATCACGAAGATCTGCCCCGGCGGGACCACCACCTCCTCGAAGCGCCGGGACCGGCACTCGCGGGGGTTCGGCGGGACGTCCAGCGGGGAGTCGCGGACCACGTACGGCTCGTTGAGCGGGATGCCGTTGACCAGCACCCGCCCCTGCGCGTCGCAGCACCTCACCCGGTCACCCGGCAGGCCGATGACCCGCTTGATGAAGTCCTTCTCGCCCGGGCGGCTGACCCCGACCAGGTCACCGACGGTGCGGCCGAGCTTGTCGAGGAAACCCGGATCCGGCTGCTCGTCGACCTGTGGGGCCCACCGGTCGGTGCCCCGGAAGACGACGACCTCGCCGCGCACCGGGTCGCGGACGTCGTAGACGACCTTGTTGACCAGCACCCGGTCGCCGACGAGGAGGGTGTCCTCCATCGAGCCGGAGGGGATGAAGAACGCCTGGAGGAGGAAGGTACGGATCAGCACCGCGAGGCAGAACGCGACGATCAGCAGCAGCGGCAGCTCCTGCCAGAGCGGCATCTGGCGGCGGGTGCGCCGGCTCCGCCGGCGCCACGGATCGACGGTGCCGTCCTCGTCAAGCGTCCGTACCACGCCCACTCCCCGGTCCGCAGAAAACTACCGCCCGGGAGCCTCGTCGAGGCCCCACGGGCGGCAGTGGACGTCTCCCCGGCAGTCGCGGGGCGCCGCCCGGCTGCGCCCGTACGACCAGGGTAGTGCGGTCTGGTCGGTACGGCATACGCGCAGCTCAGGCGGCGTGGCGCAGCGCGACGTCAGCTCGGCTGCTTCTCGCGCTTCTCCTTGATCTTGGCCTTCTTGCCCCGCAGCTCGCGCAGGTAGTAGAGCTTGGCGCGGCGGACGTCACCGCGGGTCACGACCTCGATCCGGTCGATCGCCGGGCTGTTGACCGGGTAGGTCCGCTCGACGCCGACACCAAAGCTGATCTTGCGGACCGAGAAGGTCTCGCGCAGCCCGTCACCCTGGCGGCGGATGACGACGCCCTGGAAGATCTGGACACGGGACCGGTTGCCCTCGACGACCCGCGCGTGCACCTTGATGGTGTCACCGGCGCGGAAGTCCGGGATGTCGACCCGCTTCGACTGGGCGTCAAGGGCGTCCAGGATGTTCATCGCTGCGTCCTCGTGAGGCTCACGGCGCACCGTCACTCGGTGCGCGGGTGGGTGATTCTGATCCCCGGGTGGCGGTCGGTCGCCCCGACCCCGGTCGAGGATCCTCGCAGCCGCCCGCGGCGCGGCCGGCTGCGGCAACCCCTCTACTTTGCCACATCCACCGGTGGCAGTTGAAATCCGGCCCGCTCCAGCGCCGCGACGTCCCGTTTGTCCAGGCTCTCCGGGTCGAGCGCGGCGAGCATGTCGGGCCGGCGCCGGGCGGTGCGGGTCAGCGCCTCGTCCCGCCGCCAGCGGGCGATCCGCCCGTGGTCGCCGGAGCGGAGCACCTCCGGCACGGCCAGGTCCCGCCAGGTCGCCGGCTTGGTGTACATCGGGGCCTCCAGCAGCCCGTGGGCGTGCGACTCCTCGTCCAGCGAGCCCACGTTGCCGAGCACCCCGGGCAGCAGCCGGGTGACCGCCTCCAGGATCACCAGCACCGCGACCTCGCCGCCGAAGAGCACGTAGTCGCCGAGGGAGACCTCGGTGAGCGGCATCCGGGTGGCCGCGTGGTCGAGCACCCGCTGGTCGATGCCCTCGTACCGGCCGCAGGCGAAGAGCAGGTGCGACTCGGCGGCCAGCTCGTGCGCCATCGCCTGGGTGAACCGGACACCGGTCGGCGCAGGCACCAGCAGCCGGGGCGGGGCCGCGTCCGGCGGCGCGAGGGCGTCGAGCGCCTCACCCCACGGCTCCGGCCGCATCACCATGCCGGGCCCGCCGCCGTACGGGGTGTCGTCGACCGTGCGGTGCACGTCGTGGGTCCACGTCCGCAGGTCGTGCACGGCGAGCCGCAGCGTGCCGGCGGCCCGGGCCTTGCCGATCAGGGACAGCTCCAGCGGAGCGAAGTACTCCGGGAAGATCGACACGATGTCGACGCGCATGCGGACGCTCCTGCCGGCTAGAGATCGAGCAGTCCGCCGGGCGGGTCGACGACGACGCGACCGCCGGCGAGGTCTACCTCGGGGACGATCGCCTTGACGAACGGGATCAGCGCGGTCCGCCCCTCGGGGCGCCGCAGCACCAGCAGGTCGGACGCGGGTGCGTGGTCGATCCGGGCCACCTCACCGAGCCGCTCGCCAGCCGGGGTGACCACGGCGAGGCCGATCAGCTGGTGGTCGTGGAACTCCTCCGGATCCTCCGGTGGGGCCACGTCGGCGCTGTCCACCACGAGCAGGGTGCCGCGCAGCGCCTCGGCCACGCTCCGGTCGAGCACGCCCTCGAACGCCACCAGCAGCCGCCCCTGGTGCCAGCGGACCGACTCCACGGTCAGTTCGGCGGGGATCCGGTACGGCTCACCCGGGCCGGGCGGCGGCGGGGCCGCCCCCGGTTCGGTGGGCGGCACGCGATCGCTGCGCCCAGACGGGGGCGTCACCCCCGGGGTGGTGCGCAGCACCACCCCGGGGGCGAACCGTACCTCCGGCTCGTCGGTCCGCACCTCCACGGTGACCTCACCGCGGATCCCGTGCGGCTTGCCGATCCTGCCGACGATGAGCAGCATCAGTACGAGTCGACGATGTCGACGCGCACGCCGCGCCCACCGATGGAGCCGATCACCTGGCGCAGCGCCTTGGCGGTCCGGCCGGACCGCCCGATCACCGTGCCGAGATCCTCCGGGTGCACGCGGACTTCCAGCCGCTTGCCCCGGCGGGAGTCGACCATCCGGACGCGCACGTCGTCGGGGTGGTCGACGATGCCCTTGACCAGGTGCTCCAACGCCGGACGCAGTGCCATGTCAGGCCTGCTCGCCGGTCGCACCGGCCTGCTCCTCGGCCTGCGCTTCGGCCTGCGCCGGCGCCGCCTCGGCCTTGGTGGCCTTCTTGGCCGGCTTGGCCGGCGTCTCGGCCAGCCCGGCGGCGGCCTTCGCCTCGGCCTCGTACGCCGCCTGGCGATCGGCGCGCTCGGCGGCGACCTTCAGCGGCGGCGGGGCCGGCAGGCCCTTGAACTTCTGCCAGTCACCGGTCTTCTCCAGCAGGCGCTGAACCGCCTCGCTCGGCTGCGCGCCGACGGACAGCCAGTACTGGACCCGGTCCGACTTGACCTCGATCACCGAAGGGTCCTCCTTCGGCTGGTAGACCCCGACGAACTCGATCGCCCGGCCGTCGCGCTTGGTGCGCGAGTCGGCGACGACGATGCGGTACTGCGGGTTGCGGATCTTGCCCATCCGCAGGAGCCGGATCTTTACGGCCACAGTTCTTTCGCTCCTGTTGCGATCTCACCGGCCCGGAACGGGCGGTGCACGGGTGAGCGCCCGCCGGCACAGTGGGGTTTGGGCCGGAGACAGCTCGGTGGACTGGCGACGTGCCCGGGTTAGAGGGCGCCGGACACACGCCGGATACCAGCCAGCCATTCTGCCAGATCGACCCCGGAACGCTCACACCGGACCGGCCCGCGTCACCCCCGCGGCGGTGAACGTGACCGGAAACACCCGATGGCACCCCGGCGGCGAGCGTCCGGGGCCACGGCCACGACCGGCGGTCAGCGGACCGGCGGCCGGTCCCAGCCGACGGGCAGCCGGTCCGGGGTGGTCCAGCGCGGCGGCGGGGTGAAGTCGCACCAGGTGCCGTCGAACGGGAACTCCCCCGCCTCGGCCAGGGCGATCACCCGCTTTCCCTCGGCACGGACCGCGTTCTCGTCGGCGACCCAGTAGTGGTCGGGGAAGGCCAGCCGCTCGACGAACTCCGCCTCGTCCTTCCACTCCCAGCTGCGGTCCGGCCGGACGAGCACGTCGAGATCCTGGTCCACCACGTCGACCCCGGCGAGCGCGCCGTCGTCCCAGCGCACGCCGGGCTCCTCCAGGTTGACGTACCAGTGGGCGAAATGGTCCTGCGCGTCCCGGAACCACCACACCGAGTGGGCCGCCCCGGCGGGCAGGAACTTCAGCAGCGGGGGGCCGTGCCACCGGCCCTCCGCGAGGCGGTACGACGAGACGACCCACTCGGCGAACGGCACCGCCCGCATGCCCAGCCCGGCCTCGGTGACCTCCGCGGCCACCGGGGTGTCCCGGGCGAGCCAGAGCAGCAACCCCCGCTCGTCGTCGCTGACCACCCGGGCCGGCCGCACCCACCCGATCCGGCCCCGCCGCACGTTGCGGTGCACGATCAACCGCCCCGGTTCGAACCTCACCCTTCGACCCTACCCAGCCATGTCGATCATGGAGCTATTACCAGATCGCGTCCCAATTGTCCGCAACTTCATGATCGACAGAGCCGGGGGCGGCGTCCCCGTGGGTCAGTAGGCGCGGGCGAGGATGGCGGTGAGGTCGGGCTCGTCCTCGGAGTCCGGGACCGAACCGTCGGCGCGCAGCAGGCAGCGCACGGTCACCCCCTGGGCGTTCGCCTCGGCCTCACCCTGGACGCCGACCGCCGACCACGGCACCCGGGCCCAGCCGGTGGCCGCCGCCTCGATCGCCTCGGCCAGGGTGGCGACCTCGGTGGTGCGGGACTCGCGGTGGGCGAGCGCCTGGTCGTGCAGCGCCCGCTGGTCGGTGTCCAGGGCCGCGAGGACCGCGCCGACCACGTCGGCCACCGGGGTCGGCGCCTTCGAGCCGTCCGTACGCCGGACCACAACCGCGTTGCCGGCGGCCAGGTCGCGGGGACCGACCTCGACGCGTACCGGATAGCCGCGCAGCTCGGCGTCGACGGCCCGGCGGCCGAACGGGGTGTCGGTGCGGTCGTCGAGCGCCACCCGGACGCCGGCGTCGCGCAGCGCGTCGCGCAGCTTGGCCGCCGCCTCGCCGACGCCCTCGCCGTCCTTGACCACCATGACGTACGCCTGGACCGGCGCCAGCTTCGGCGGCACCCGCAGCCCGTTGTCGTCGCCGTGGCACATGATCAGCCCGCCGAGCATCCGCGTCGAGGTGCCCCAGGAGGTGGTCCAGGCGTGCTCCCGGCCGCCCTCGGCGGAGGAGTAGCTGATGTCGAACGCCTTGGCGAAGTTCTGCCCCAACTCGTGGCTGGTGCCGAGCTGCAGCGCCTTTCCGTCACCCATCATGCCTTCGCAGGTGTAGGTGGCGGTGGCGCCGGCGAACCGCTCCCGCGCGGTCTTCAGGCCCACCACCACCGGGATGCCGAGCACGTTGACCATCAGGTCCTCGTACGCCTCGTGCAGGATCCGCCGCGCGTAGGCGCGCGCGTCCTCCCGGGTGGCGTGCGCGGTGTGCCCCTCCTGCCAGAGGAACTCGCTGGTGCGCAGGAAGATCCGGGGGCGCAGCTCCCAGCGGACCACGTTGGCCCACTGGTTGAGCAGCAGCGGCAGGTCCCGGTACGAGTCGATCCACTTGGCCATGAACTCGCCGATGACCGTCTCGCTGGTCGGGCGCACCACGACCGGTTCGGCGAGCTGCTTGCCGCCGCCGTGGGTGACCACCGCCAGCTCCGGCGAGAAGCCCTCGACGTGCTCGGCCTCACGCTTGAGGTAGCTCTCCGGGATGAAGAGCGGGAAGTACGCGTTCTCCGCGCCGGCCGCCTTGATCCGGGCATCCATCTCGGCCTGCATCCGCTCCCAGATGGCGTAGCCGGCCGGTCGGATCACCATGGTCCCCCGGACCGGGCCGTTGTCGGCCAGCTTCGCCTTGGCGATCAGGTCCTGGTACCAGCGGGGAAAGTCCTCCGCACGGGGAGTGAGCACGCGTGCCATGACCGCACATCCTATGCGCCAGCCGGCGGGACAGCGCGATCGGGCGCGGCGTCGATAGCATCTGCCCTCATGTCCCCCCTCGGCTCTTTCTTCGGCCGGCCGTCCCGCCCGGCACCGCTGCCCTACCCGCAGACCTCGCCGGAAGGGCTCGCCGCCCGCTGGGTGCGCTGGGTCGCCGCGCACGGGCCGATGAAGAATCCGATCCGGGACACCACCGGCGAGCACGCCGGCCACCACCAGCCCGACGACGTCTGGTTCCTCGCCGGCACGTACGGCGGCAGTGCGGAGCGGCGCTGCGCGGTGCCCGCCGGCCGGCCGGTGTTCTTCCCGGCGTTCAACATGTGGCAGTGGCCGGCCGCGGCCGGCGAGGTGCCGGTGGTCGACGGCGCGACCGGGCACGCGACGCTCGACGGGGCGCCGGTGGCGCTGGCGAGGATCGGCACGCCCACGCCGTTCGAGGTGCGCGGCGCGCTCGGCAACGGGGTGACGTCCCGCTCCGGGGCGGTGCCGGTGACCTGCTGGGGGCTCTGGGCGACGGTCGGCCCGCTGGCCGCCGGCGCCCACGAGCTGACCTTCGGCGGCACCGACGGCCGGCACTTCTGGGTCGAGGCGCAGTACCGAATCGTGGTCGGCTGAGCAGTCGGCGCCCGGCTACCCGGCCCCGCCCGCCGGCCGATCGCCGGCCGCACCCAGCCCGTTGATCAAGCAGTCTGCGTCAGCGCGAGCCGGTTCCTGACGCAAACTTCTTGGTCGACAAGGGCAGGCCGGGGGTCAGCGGACGAGCTGGCCGCGCAGGATGATGCGGGTCGGGGTGCGGACGACGCGCAGGTCGGCGCGCGGGTCGTCGGCGTAGACCACGAGGTCGGCGAGGCCGCCCTCGACCAGGCCGGGGAAGCCGAGCCACTCGCGGGCACGCCAGGAGGCCGCGGCGAGGACGTCCACCGCCGACATGCCGGCCCGCTCGTGCAGCAGCAGCATCTCCTCCGCCGCCAGGCCGTGGTCGATACCGCCGCCGGCGTCGGTGCCCACGTAGATCGGCACACCCGCCTCGTACGCCGCCCGGACCACCTCGGGGAAGCGGTCGCGCAGGGCGAGCATGTGGTCGGCGTACCCGGGGAACTTCGCCCGGGCCTGGTCGGCGATGCCACCGAAGGTCCGGATGTTGATCATCGTGGGGACGAGGGCGGTGCCCTGCCGGGCCATCAGGTCGATCAGGTCGAGGCTGAGCCCGGTGCCGTGCTCCACCGAATCCACCCCGGCACGCACCATGATCTCGACGGCCGATTCGGAGAAGGTGTGCACCGCGGCGCGCACCCCGGCGGCGTGCGCGGCCGCCACGGCGGCGGTCATCGTGTCGGCGTCCCAGGCCGGCGCCAGATCGCCGACCCCACGGTCGATCCAGTCGCCGACCAGCTTGACCCAGCCGTTGCCGGCCCGCGCTTGCGCCGCCACGGTGGCGGCCACCTCCGCCGCGCCCGCCTCGACGCCGATGTCGCGCAGGTAGCGCTTCGGAGGCGCGATGTGCCGGCCGGCGCGGGCCAGTCGCGGCAGCTCCGGGTCGTCGTCGAGCTCCGGGTACGGGTACGGCGAGCCGGCGTCGCGGATCGCCAGGACGCCGGCGTCCCGGTCGGCGATCGCCAGCTCCCGGGCCTGGTCGAGGGAGGTGATCGGAGCCCCGTTCCGGGCGATGCCGATGTGGCAGTGCGCGTCGATCAGGCCGGGCAGCACGAACCCGCCGTCGACGATCGTCTCCGCGCCGGGCACCGGGTCGAAGGTCACCCGGTCACCCACCAGCCACAGGTCACGGGCCTCGTCGTCGGGCAGCACCACACCGCGTACGTGCCAGGCCATGCGTCCTCCGTCTCAGCGTCAGGGGTCCCGCGGTCATTCTTCCCGCTCGGCCCAGACCGGGCCGCGCGACACCGGCAACCCCGGACGGTGATCGGACCAATACGCTAAGGAACGGACGGCTGATTGACAGATTTGTTTATTTAAGCATGTCTTGATGAAGGGATCCTTCGTCGCCAGGATGCTCCGAGAGCGCCCGCACCAGGGCATTCGCAGTTTCGCCTCACAAAAGGAGCGTCGAGACAGTGGCACAACGACGATGGCGTATGGCAGTGGTCGGCCTGGCGGTCGGCCTCGCCCTCCCGATCGGCGCCGGCGCACCAGCCGCCGCCAGCCCGGGCCTGACCGCGGCCGAGGCCGAAGCGCAGGCGGTGGCCGCGAAGGTCGACAAGAAGGTCACCGCCCGGCTCGCCAAGGACGGCAAGTCCAGCTTCTGGGTCTTCCTCGACAGCAAGGCCGACCTGTCCGGCGCGACCAGGCTCCACCGCAAGGCGGACAAGGCCGCCCACGTCTACGAGACGAAGACCAGGCACGCCGCGCGCAGCCAGGCCGGTCTGCGCGCCCTGCTGGCCAAGCGCGGCGCCGAGTTCACACCCTTCTGGTTGGTCAACACCGTCAAGGTGACCGGCGACGCCGACCTGCTCGGCGACATCGCCGTACGCTCCGACGTCGCGGAGATCCTCGCGGACGACCCGGTCGACATCCCCGAACCGCTGCCCGGCGAGGCCGTACCCACCACCGACGCGGTGGAGTGGAACATCGACCGGGTCAGCGCCCCCCGGGTGTGGAACGAACTGGGCGTGCGCGGTGAGGGCATCGTGGTGGCCAACATCGACAGCGGAGTGGACGCCACCCACCCCGCCGTCGCGGCCAGCTACCGGGGCCGCAGCGGCGACGGCACGCTCGACCACAACTACAACTGGTTCGACCCGGCGGACGTCTGCCCCACCGCCGCGCCGTGCGACAACAACGACCACGGCACGCACACCATGGGCACGATGGTCGGCTCGGACGGCGCGAACGTGATCGGCGTGGCCCCCGGCGCGAGGTGGATCGCCGCCAAGGGCTGTGAGACCAACAGCTGCTCGCGGGCATCGCTGCTCGCCTCCGGCCAGTGGATCGTCGCTCCCACCGACCTCGCCGGCGCGAACCCGCGGCCCGACCTGGCCCCCGACATCGTGAACAACTCGTGGGGCTCCAGCGCCTACGACCCGTGGTACACCGAGACCGTCTCGTCGTGGGTGGCCGCCGGCATCTTCCCGGCCTTCTCCAACGGCAACAGCGGTCCGGGCTGCAACACCTCCGGCAGCCCGGGTTCGTACACGATCAGCTACAGCTCCGGCGCGTTCGACGTGAACAACGCGATCGCGAGCTTCTCCAGCCGGGGCGCCGGCGAGAACGGCGACATCAAGCCGAACATCGCCGCCCCGGGCGTCAACGTCCGATCGTCGGTGCCGGGCGGCTACGCGGCCTTCAGCGGCACCTCGATGGCCTCGCCGCACACGGCGGCCACGGTGGCGCTGATGTGGTCGGCCTCACCGGCCATCCAGGGCGACATCGCCGAGACCAGGCTCATCCTGGACGACACCGCCCTCGACGTCAACGCCCTCACCTGCGGTGGAACCGTCGACGACAACAACGTCTTCGGCGAGGGCCGGCTCGACGCGTTCGCGGCGGTCAGCACCACCCCCCGGGGTGCGCTCGGCGCCCTCGGCGGCCAGGTCAGCTCGGGCGGGAACGGGCTGGCCGGGGCCGACGTGACGGTCGCCGGCCCGATGAGCCGGACCACCACCACCGCCGGCGACGGGTCGTACGGGTTCGACCGGTTGATGGTCGGCGACTACACCGTCACGGTCAGCAAGTTCGGCTACCTGACGGCGACGGCGTCGGTGACGGTCACCGAGAGCCAGACCGTCGAGGCGGACATCACCGTCGAGCGGGCCCCGTCGGCCACGCTCTCCGGCACGGTGAGCACCTCGGCCGGCCCGGCCAGCGGTGCGAGCGTCGCCGTCCTCGGCACCCCGCTGTCCGCGACCGCCGACGAGCAGGGTCGCTACCGGGTGACCGTGCCGCAGGGACAGTACGACGTCCACTTCGCGCACGCCTACCGCTGCTCGGACGCGGTGACCCGTCCGGCGACGGTCAACGCGGACACCGTCCTGGACGTCACCCTGCCGGACCGGGTGGACGCCTTCGGGTACGCCTGCGCCGCGGCCGGCGGCTCCTTCGTCAGCGGCACGGAGCTGATGCCGCTGACCGGGGACGATCGGACCAGCCCGCTGACGCTGCCCTTCCGGGTCCCCCTGTACGGCAAGTCGTACCGGGACGCGTGGGTAAGCACCAACGGCGTGCTGGGCTTCGCCGCCTCGTCGACCAGCCGCGCCAACACCGCCCTGCCGAACACCGCCAACCCCAACCTCGCGCTCTTCCCGTTCTGGGACGACCTGTACGTGGAGGCCGACTCGGGGATCTACACCGCCGTCACGGGCGTCAAGCCGCACCGCAGTTTCGTGGTGGAGTGGCGCAACGTCTCGCTCTACACCGACCGGTCGCTGCGGCTGACCTTCAGCGCCGCCATCGGCGAGGACGGCACGATCACCTACCGGTACACCGACATCGACGGGACCGGCGCGGAGACCGGCACCGGCGCGACGATCGGCCTGGAGAACGTCGACGGGACCGTCGGCTTCGGGTACTCGCACAATGCCTCGGCCGTGGCCGACGGCACCGCGATCGCGTTCCGCACGACCCGGTCCGGCGTGCTCTCGGGTGTGGTCACCGACGGCAACGACGGGAAGCCGGTGGCCGGTGCCACGGTGACCGCTCGGGTGGGCGACGCGACGGCCACCGAGACCACCGGGGAGGACGGCTCGTATCTGATCCAGGCTCCGGCCGGCGCGGTCGAGTTCCGCGTCGAGAAGGAGCACTACGAGGCGGCCTCCGGCGCGGTCACGGTGGCGGCCGGCGGCGGGGAGATCCGCTCGCCGGCGCTGCGCACGGCCCGGGTCGGCACCACGGTCACCGAGCTGACCGTCGTCGCACCGGCCGACCAGACCCGGAGCCGGGCGATCGGCCTGAGCAACACCGGTGCGCTCGGCACCGACTTCACGGTCACCGAACTCAACGCGGAAGGGGCGCCGGAGGACATCGGCTGGCTGGACCTCTCCACCGCCACCGGCACGCTGGCCAGCGGCGGCCGGCACACCGTCGCCGTTGCGGTCGACTCCGCCGGTCTGGCACCCGGGACCTACCACCAGGCCAAGCTGCGGGTCGCCTCGGCCAGCGGCCGCCAGCCCGTCCTGGTCGTCCCGGTCACCCTGGTGGTGCCGAGCTACGCTCTGGCGATCAACGCCGGGGCGGGCGCGGCACGGGCCGACGTCGAGGGCCAGACCTGGTCGCCCGACCAGCCCTGGGCCGCCGGCGGCGCCGGCTACCTGGGCAACTCCAACCGGCAGGCGACCAACACCCCGATCGCCGGGACGAACGATCCGGCCCGGTTCGCCGACCTGCGGGAGGGAATGTACGAGTACCGCGTCGATGGACTCGCGGACGGCTTCTTCACCGTCGAGCTGGACTTCGCCGAGGTACGCAAGCAGTCCCCCGACAAGCGGATCTTCGACGTGCTGCTCGAAGGCCAGGAGGTGCTGCCGTCGCTCGACGTGGCCGGTGAGGTCGGCAGTTTCACCGCCCTCAGCAGGTCGTACACGGTGCGGGTGACGGACGGGCAGCTGAACGTGCGGTTCGTGACGCACCGGGGCTTCGGCCAGCCGATCGTCAACGCACTGCGGGTGACCAACCGTCCGGACCTGGTGTCCTGACAAGAGATGGCGTGGGGCCCGGCCAGGAACGGCCGGGCCCCCGTCGTCGCCGACCCGCCTACCGGGGGCGGTTGTCCCCCTTGCCCAGCTTGTTGAAGTCGATCTTCGGGAGCTTGAAGCCCGGGGGCAGTCCCTGACCGGCGAGGTCGTCCGGGCTCATGCCGGCCGGCAGCTGCGGCATGCCGCCCGGGAACCCGCCCGGCAGGCCGGCGCCCGAGCCGGCGCGCGGCCGGTTGCCGCCCTTGGTGCCCTTGCGCTTGTTCTTCGGCGACTTGGTCGCCTTGCGGCGGCCACCACCGGGCAGGCCCATCATGCCGCCCATCTGCTTCATCATCTTCTGCGCGTCCGCGAAGCGGTTGAGCAGCTGGTTGACGTCCATCACGGCGACGCCCGAGCCGTTGGCGATGCGGGCCCGGCGGGAACCGTTGATGATCTTCGGGTTGGTGCGCTCGGCCGGGGTCATCGACCGGATGATCGCGGTGACCCGGTCGAAGTGCTTGTCGTCCAGCTCGGCGAGCTGGTCCTTCATCTGCCCCATGCCGGGCATCATGGCCAGCACGTTGGCGATCGGGCCCATCCGGCGGACCGCGATGAGCTGGTCGAGGAAGTCCTCCAGGGTGAACTGCTCGCCGCCCATCAGCTTGGCGGTCATCTTCTCCTTCTGATCGGCGTCGAAGGCCGCCTCGGCCTGCTCGATCAGAGTGAGGACGTCGCCCATGCCGAGGATCCGGCTGGCCATCCGGTCGGGGTGGAAGACGTCGAAGTCTTCCGGCTTCTCGCCGGTGGAGGCGAAGAGGATCGGCTGCCCGGTGACCTCCCGGACCGACAGGGCGGCGCCACCACGGGCGTCGCCGTCGAGCTTGGAGAGGACCACACCGCTGATGCCGACGCCGTCGCGGAACGCCTCGGCGGTCCGCACCGCGTCCTGGCCGACCATCGCGTCGACGACGAAGATGACCTCGTCCGGGTCGACCGCGTCGCGGATGTCGGCGGCCTGCCGCATCATCTCGGCGTCGATACCGAGCCGGCCGGCGGTGTCGACGATGACGACGTCCCGGGCGGCGCGCCGGGCGTGCTCGATGGAGGCGCGGGCCACCTGCACCGGGTCGCCGACACCGTTGCCGGGCTCCGGGGCGTACACCTCGACGCCGGCCCGGCCACCGAGCACCTGGAGCTGCCCGACGGCGTTGGGGCGCTGGAGATCGGCGGCCACCAGCAGCGGCTGGTGACCCTGGGCCTTCAGCCAGCGGGCCAGCTTGCCGGCGAGGGTGGTCTTACCGGAACCCTGGAGGCCGGCCAGCATGATCACCGTCGGCGGCTGCTTCGCGAACTGGAGCCGCCGCCCCTCGCCGCCGAGGACCGCGATCAGCTCCTCGTTGACGATCTTGATGATCTGCTGCGCCGGGTTGAGCGCCTGCGAGACCTCGGCGCTGCGCGCCCGTTCCTTGACGTTCGCGATGAAGCCCTTGACCACCGGCAGCGCGACGTCCGCCTCCAGCAGCGCGAGGCGGATCTCGCGCGCGGTGGCGTCGATGTCGGCGTCGGTGAGCCGACCCTTGCCGCGGAGCTTGGTGAAGATCCCGGACAGGCGGTCACTCAAGGTGTCAAACACGCGAACATCCCGTTTGTCAGTGTTCCGGCGGGCACAGGTCGTCCGGCACGTACAGGCCGGCTACCCCGCAAGGGTAACCGTCCCACCTCGCCACTGCTTCCCGCCAGCCCGGCCCGGCCCGCCCTGGCCAGGATCGCCCTCACCGGGCCGGCCACCACGGTCGGTGGGACAGGGTCGTTGATCACGACTGCACCAGCCCCGACTGGTACGCGAAGACGACCAACTGGGCGCGGTCCCGGGCGCCCAGCTTGACCATCGCCCGGCTGACATGGGTACGCGCGGTGGCCGGGCTGACCACCAGCCGGTCGGCGATCTCCTCGTTGTTGAGCCCCTCGCCGACCAGCCCGACCACCTCCCGCTCCCGCTCGGTCAGCGTGCCGAGCCGGGGGTGCGGCCGGGGCACCCGGGGCGGCCGGGTGGCGAACTCGTGGACCACCCGACGGGTCACCGACGGCGAGAGCAGCGCCTCCCCCTCAGCAACCAGCCGGATCGCCCGCAGCAGCTCCGCCGGCCGGGTGTCCTTGGTGAGGAATCCGCTGGCCCCGTGCCGCAGCGCGTCGAAGACGTACTCGTCCAGCTCGAACGTGGTCAGCACGATCACCCGGGTGCCGGCCAGCTTTGGGTCGGCGACGATCCGCCGGGTCGCCTCGATCCCGTCCACGCCGGGCATCCGGACGTCCATCAGGATCACGTCTGGGTGCTCCCGCCGGGCCAACTCCACCGCGGCCAGCCCGTCGGCGGCCTCCCCGACGAGGGCCAGGCCCTCCTCGCTCTCCACCAGGGCACGCAGCCCGATTCGGACCAGGTCCTGGTCGTCGGCGATCAACACCCTGATCATGCGCGCTCCTCCACCGGCAGCCTCGCGTACACCCGGAAACCGCCGCCGGCGGTGGGCCCGGCGTCGAACGACCCGCCCAGCGCGGTAATCCGTTCCCGCATCCCGGCCAGCCCGGAGCCGGCCGTCCCCCGGGCGGGCCCGGGCGCGCCGCGCCCGGTGTCGGTCACCTCCACGCCGACCTCGGCCGGCGCGTAGCGGATTCGCACGGCGGCGGTGGCCGGGCCGGCGTGCCGCAGCACGTTGGTCAACGACTCCTGGACCACCCGGTAGGCGGCCAGGTCCACCGCGACCGGCAGCGCCCTCGGCTCCCCGTCGACCTCCACCGCGACCGGCAGCCCGGTACCGGCCAGCCGGTCCCGCAACGCCGGGACCTGGGCCAGCCCCGGCGCGGGCGCCCGCTCCGCCGCGCCGTCCCCCCGGCGGACGACCGCCAGCGTGACCCGCAGCTCGTCCAGCGCCTCCTTGCTGGTACTGCTGATCGCCGCAAGCGCCGCGTGCGCCTGCTCGGGCCGCTTCTCGAGCAGGTGCAGCGCGATCTCGGCCTGCATGTGGATGGCGGCCAGGCCGTGCCCGACCACGTCGTGCACCTCCTGGGCCACTCGCAACCGCTCCCCGTCGGCCAGCCGGCGGGCCTCCTCGGCGCGGGTCCGGGCGGCGGCCTCCCGGCTGAGCCGCACCGTCGTCCCGACCGCGAACGGCACCACCACCCACGCCGCGGCCGGCATCAGCCCGAGCAGGCCCGGGGACCGGGCGTCGACGAAGACATGCCCGGTCAACAGCACCAGCGCGACCGCGCTGGCGAGGGCCGCCGGGCGCACGGTGCGGTGCGTGGCGACCGTGTAGACCGCGACGAAGAACGACACCAGGATCGGCCCGTACGGGTAGCCGAGCACCAGGTACGCGGTGGTTGCCACGGCGGCCACCGCCAGCGTGACGAACGGCCACCGGCGCCGCACGGCCAGCGCCAGCGCGGCGACCACCACCAGGGCGTACCCGCGGCCGTCGGCGGTGCCGCCCTCGTCGGCCGCGGCCGGTCCGGTGCCGGCCAACCCGACGGCGAGCAGCGCCAGCGCGAGGGCGCCGTCGCCGACGCTCTCCCGCCACCCGGGCCTGCGCCGGTCCACCCCACC
>NZ_POUB01000087.1 GCF_003236335.1 Micromonospora deserti | reverse complement strand
GCCCACCGGCCCGGCCGACCGCCACCACCACCAGCCCGGCGTACCCGACCAGGGCCGCGGCGAGCAGCGCGGTGGCCAGCAGCAGCGGCGCACCGCCGGGTACCTGCCCGCCGGCCAGCGCGGCGAGGTTGAGGGCGAGCAGCCCGGCCAACGCCACGGCGAGAGCGCTGACCCCGACGCCGGGGCGCAGCGCCCGGCCGAACCGGGCCAGGCTCTCCCGGGCGGGGGGCCAGGCGCCGTTGGCGAGCCGGTCGTGCACGGCGGCGCTGACGGTGGCGACCGCCGGCGCCGCGGTGAGCACCGGCAGCACGGCCAGGGTCAGCGCGAAGCCGAGCAGGGCCAGGTCGGTGGCGTCGGCGAGCACGTCCCGCCAGTCCCGGCGGGGCTGCCTGGTCTTCCGGTGCGGCGTCATCCCTTGAGCCCGCTGGTGTTGATGCCCTGCACGAGCAGGCGCTGGAAGGCCAGGAAGAACAGGAACACCGGCAGCAGGGAGAGCGCCGACATCGCGAACATCGGCCCGAGCGACGTCTGCCCGGTGGAGTCGATGAACAGCCGCAGGCCGATCGGCACGGTGTAGCTCGTCGGGCTGGGCAGGTAAACGAGCTGGGTGAAGAAGTCGTTCCAGGTCCAGATGAACGAGAAGATCGCCGTGGTGACGAGCGCCGGCCGACTCAGCGGCAGGATCACGTACCGGAATACCCCGTACGGGGAGCAACCGTCAATCTTCGCGGCGTGGTCCAGTTCACGCGGGATGCCCCGCATGAACTGCACCATCAGGAACACGAAGAACGCCTCGGTGGCGAGCAGCCTCGGCACGATCAGCGGCAGCGGCGTGTCGACCCAGCCGAAGTAGTTGAACATGACGTACTGCGGAATGATCAGTACGTGGCTGGGCAGCAGCAGCGTGGCGATCATGATCGCGAACCACACCTTCCGGCCACGGAAGTGCAGCCGGGCGAACGCGAACGCGGCGACCAAACAGGACACGGCGTTCGCGACGACCGTGGCGAGCGCGATCACCGTGCTGTTGAGGAAGAACCGGCCGAAGCTGATGCCGTCGATGTAGCTCCAGCCGTCGGGGTAGTTGGCCCACGTCGGCTCGGTCGGGAGGACCGAGAGGTTGCTGGCCACCTCGGTCGGCGACTTCAGCGAGGAGCCGAGCATCCACAGCAGGGGATAGAGGACGAACCCGAGGATCGCGACCAGGATGACGATGCGCACCACACCGCGGAGCGCTCCGGACGAGCCGCGCCCGGTGACGGTGGCTGCCTGGACTGCCATCAGTTCTCTCCGTCCGAGTAGTGCACCCAGAATCGGCCGGTGCTGAAGAAGACCACCGTGATCAGGCCGATCGCGATGAGGAAGACCCACGAGAGCGCTGAGGCGTACCCCATCCGGAACTCGGTGAAGCCTTCGTTGTAGATGTGCAGGGTGTAGAGCAGGGTGGAGTACACCGGGCCGCCCGTCCCGTTGCTGATCACGAATGCCGAGGTGAAGCCCTGGAACCCGTTGATCGTTTCGAGGACCAGGTTGAAGAAGATCACGGGGGAGAGCATCGGCAGGGTGATGTTCCAGAACTGGCGGAACTTCCCGGCGCCGTCCACCGCAGCGGCCTCGTACAGGTCGGTCGGGACCTGCTTGAGGCCGGCCAGGAAGATCACCATCGGCGCACCGAACTGCCAGACCGCCAAGACCATCAGCGTCTCCAACGCCCAGGTCGGGTCGTTCACCCACGGCGCGCCCTCGATGCCGAAGAGGGAGAGCAGGTCGTTGAACGCGCCGTCGCCGCTGAACATCGCCCGCCAGACCAGGGCCAGCGCCACGCTGCCGCCGAGCAGCGACGGCAGGTAGAACAGGCTGCGGAACAGGCCGACGCCGCGGCGCTCGCGGTTCAACAGCAGCGCGACGCCGAGCGCGGCAGCCAGCTTGAGCGGCACCGCGATCAGGGCGTAGGTCAGGGTCACCCGGACGGCGTGCCAGTACGACGGGTCCTCGGTGAACATCCGCTGGTAGTTGTCCAGGCCGACCCACTCGACCTGATCCCAACTCGCCAGCACGTCGTAGTTCGTGAAGCTCAGGTAGAGCGAGAACAGCATGGGAAACGCGGTGATCGCCATCAACCCGAGCAGCCACGGCGATAGGAATACGTACCCCGCCCGCCCTTCCTGGCGACGCAGCCGGCCAGACTCGCGTGGTTTCCGCGCCGGCCTGCCGGACGTGGCCGAATTCGCCTCAGCGCCAGCCGACTGATGGGCCGTGGTCAAGGCCACGATCGGTGCTCCTCTCAAAGACGGGGTCGCCGCCCGGTGAGGGGCCCGCGGCCGATGCCGGTCGCGGGCCCCTCGCGCGGATCAGGCCAGTGCGGCGGACGCCTCGGCGAAGAACTGCTTGGCGGCGGCTTCGGGCGTCGCCTTGCCGTAGGTGACGCTCTCCGCGATGTCGCGCAGCTTGTTTCGCAGGCCGTTGTGCCCCTTCGGCGGCACCGGCGGGGCGGCGCCGAACTTCGAGGCCAACCCGTTCTCGAACGCGAAGGTCGCCTTCATCGAGTTGTCGCTGATGTCCGCTTCCAGCGTCTCGCGCACGTCGAGGTTGGCCGGCAGACCGCGGTCGGTGCCGAGGATCTTGGCGGCCTCCGGGTCGTTGACCAGGAAGTTGATGATGTCGGCGACGACCTCAGGGTGCTCGGTGGTGCGCGACCCGGCCCAGTAGAGCGAGGCCCGCGGCCACTGGCCCTTCACGTCGCCGGGATACGGCAGCATGGCGAGCTCGTTCTTGGTGGCCTTCTGCAGCTCGCTGAGCTGGTTGGACCACATGAAGGAGACGGCCGCCTTCCCGGTCACCACGAGCTGCGTGGAAACGCTGCCGGTGACCGCCTCGTGCACGATGTCCGCCGGCGGGGTCGCGCCCTTGGTCCGGGCTTCCTGCCAGAGCTTGAACCAGGTGACCAGGTCGGCCTCGGTGAAGCCCAACTGCTTGCCGTTGTAGAACTCCTTGCCCTGGGTCCGCAGCCACAGCCACAGCGCCTTGTAGTCGGAGCTGATGTCCATCGTGCCCCAGTACTTGCCGCCGCCCTTCTGGGTCACCTGCGCGGCCCAGTCGAAGTACTGCTGGTAGCTCCAGCCCTCCTGTGGCTCGCTGACGCCCAGCTCGGCGAGCTTGGTCTTGTCGTAGACGATCGCCGGGGTGTTCTCACCCGAGGCGATCGCGACCTGCTTGCCGTCGACCTGGCCGTACTTGGTCAGCTCGGCGTGGTGCTTGCTCAGGTCGATCTTGCCGTCCTTGACCAGGTCGGTCAGGTCCAGCGTCACTCTGCGGCTGGCGTAGTCGGTCAGATTGTTGTCGTCGATCTGGAAGATGTCCGGGGCGTTGCCCCCGGCCGAGATCGTCGCCAGCTTGTCGTAGTAACCGTCGAAAGCCTGCCAGGTCGGGGTGATCGTGACGTTGGGGTGCTTGCTCGTGTAGAGCTTGAGCGCCTCCTCGGTGGCCTTGGCCCGGGACTCGCCGCCCCACCAGAAGAACTCGATGGTGACCGGCGCGTTGGGATCGCTGCTGCTCTCGTCGTCGCCGCAGGCTGCGGTGCCGAAGGCCAGCGGCAGGGCGACGGCCGCGGCGATGAGACCGCGGAACAGCCGCCGCCGAGGGACGGGGGTACGGTGAACGGGCACGGCCGGCATGCCGGCGGTGGGGGGCGTTGCGGGGTGCATGGCGCTCACTCCTTGGCGTTAGGAGGCGACGACGCCACCGGTGGTCACGGTCGGGCGACCCGGGCCCGCAAGGCGATGCGGGCCCGGGGCATCCTCTGCGCCGCCGGGGCGGGTCCGACCGGCGGCCGCTGACGCGGGCGCGGTCGAGTCGCGGATGACCAGGTCGGTCTGGAGCATTACCTGTGCGGTGGTACGACGGTCGTCGACGGTGCCGCCCCGCCCGCCGCGGGAGCCGCGGGCGGCGACGGTGTCGTGTTGCAGGAGCATGTCGACGGCCGTCCGGCCGGCGGCCGCGGTCGGTGTGGCCACCGTCGTCAACTTTGGCCGGGTGAGCCGGCTCAGGGCGATGTCGTCGATGCCGACGACGCTGACGTCCTGCGGGACGCGCAGCCCGAGGGCGTCGAGCCCTTCGATCAGGCCGATCGCCATCAGGTCGTTGTAGGCGAGCACGGCGGTGACGTCGCCGCGGCGGACCTGCTCGGCGACGGCGCCGCCGCCGGTCCCGGTGGGATGGTTGGGCCCGAGCACGGTCAGCTCCGCCCCGCCGGCGCGCGCCGCCGCGCCGGCGGCCCGGCGGATCTCCCGGCTGGTCCACGAGCCGCGCGGCCCGCTGAGCAGGGCGATCTTCCGGTGGCCGAGGCCGAGCAGGTGCTCGATCGCCGACCGGGCCCCCTGACCGACGTCCATGGTGACGCAGGGCAGGCCGGCGACCTGGCGGTTTATCACCACCAGGGGCACCTCGCGGCTGAGCTGCTCGATGAGGCTGTTGCTCATCCGGGGGCTGCACAGCAGCACCCCGTCGACCTGCTTGGCGAGGGCGTGGACCAGCTCCTCCTCGGCGATCGGGTCCTCGTTGGTGTCGGCCACGAACACGTGGTAGTCGCGCTGCCGGGCCTGGCTCTCCGCCGCCTTGATCAACGGCGGGAAGAAGGGGTTGGCGATGTCCGCGATGATCAGGCCGATGTTGTGCGTACGCCCGGTGATCAGCGCCCGGGCGGCGCGGTTGGGCCGGTAGCCGAGCTCCTCCGCACAGGCCAGCACCCGCCCCCGGGTCTCGGGGTTGACCAGGTGCGGCGCCGAGAACGTGCGGGAGACCGTGGAGATGTGCACGCCGGAGGCCCGGGCGACGTCTCGGATGGTGGCTGGCACGGTGGGCCCTTCGTCCAATGTGGCGACGGTCACGGAGGTGTGGCCAATTAATGCAAACGGTTGCGCTCGATGTCAACGGTGAATGGTTACGGATGTGTTGCGGCTGCGCACTCACCATGCGCAGTAATAGCCACAAAAACGGATTCATGCCGCCGGTTTGGCATCGATCGTTGACGAGCTTAGGCGCCTCGTGGTTACTTGCCTGCAAACCTTTGCAGTAACTGGGGAGGCAAGCGGGATGTCAGAACCATCCGGCCGGCGGGTGCGTTACGCCCTGGTCGGCACCGGCGCGCGGGCCGAGATGTTCGTCCGGGCGCTGGTGCTCGACCACGCCGACACCGCCGAGCTGGTCGCCTTCGCCGACGTCAATCAGGCCCGGATGGACGCGCACAACCGGTGGCTCACCGGGCTGGGCCACCCGGCGGTGCCGACGTACCGGGCCGCCGACTTCGCCGGCATGCTCGACAAGGAGCGCGTCGACGTAGTCCTGGTGACCAGCGTGGACGCCACCCACGACGAGTACATCGTGGCCGCGCTGCGGGCCGGCTGCGACGTGGTCACCGAGAAGCCGATGACCGTCGACGTGCCCCGCTGCCGGCGGATCCTGGACGCGGTGGCGCAGACCGGCCGTCAGGTCCGGGTGGCCTTCAACTACCGGTACAACCCGCTGCACGAGAAGCTGCGCGAGCTGCTCGCCGGCGGCGCGGCCGGCGAGGTCGGCTCGGTGCACTTCGAGTGGCTGCTCGACGTGCGGCACGGCGCCGACTACTTCCGGCGCTGGCACCGGGACAAGGCCAACTCCGGCGGGTTGCTGGTGCACAAGGCCAGCCACCACTTCGACCTGGTCAACTGGTGGCTGGACGCCACCCCGGTGGAGGTGTACGCGGCCGGCCGGCTCTTCTTCTACGGCGAGGCCGGCCGCCGGCACGGCTACGCCCGCGCCTACGACCGGGCGCACGGCTCCCCCGCCGCCGCCGACGACCCGTTCGCGCTGCGGCTGGCCGACCATCCGCGGCTACGCGAGCTCTACCTCGACGCCGAGGCCGAGGACGGCTACCGGCGCGACCAGAACGTCTTCGCCCCGGGGGTGACCATCGAGGACGACATGGCGGTGCTGGTCCGCTACTCCACCGGCGCCACCATGACCTACCACCTCACCGCGTACGCCCCCTACGAGGGCTACCGGGTGATGGTCAATGGCAGCCGGGGCCGGCTGGAGCTGGAGGTGGTGGAGAGCGACTTCGTCAGCCCCGCCGCGGCCGGCGCACTCAAGGGCGCGGCGCTACACGGCACCGAGGCGGCCGTCGAGTCCGGCTCCGCCACCCTGACCCTGCGGCCGTTCTGGGCGCCACCCCGCGTGGTGCCGGTCGAGGGTTACGTGCGGGCGGGGCACGGCGGTGCCGACGCCCGGATGACCCGGGTGCTGCTGGGCGGCGCCAGCGACCCGGCGGGCCGCGCGGCGACCGCCCGCGACGGCGCCCTCGCCCTGCTCACCGGCCTCGCCGCGAACCGGTCCTTCGACACCGGCGCCCCGGTCCGGGTTGCCGACCTGCTCGACCTCAGCTGAGCCCCGCACACCCCTCGAGGAGCCGCATCCGTGCCGACCGACCTGCTCTTCCCCGCCGACCCCGCGCAACGCGCCGTGGCCCGCCGGCTGTACGCGCTCGCCGCGCCGCAGCCGATCATCTCCCCACACGGCCACGTCGACCCGGCGATCCTGGCCGAGGACCGCCCGTTCCCGGACCCGGCGCGGTTGCTCATCGTGCCCGACCACTACCTGACCCGGATGCTGTTCAGCCAGGGCGTCCCCCCGGCGCAGCTCGGCGTGCCCACGGTGGACGGCAGTCCGGCCGAGCGCGACGGGCGGACCATCTGGCGCCGCTTCGCCGAGCACTGGCACCTGTTCCGGGGCACCCCGTCCCGGCTCTGGCTGGAGCAGACCTTCCGGGACGTGTTCGGGGTGACCACCGGGCTCTCCCCGGCCACCGCCGACGCGGTCTACGACGAACTGGCCGCCCGGCTGGCCGAGCCGCAGTTCCGGCCCCGGGCACTGTTCGAGCGGTTCGGCATCGAGGTGCTGGCCACCACCGAGTCCCCGCTGGACGACCTCGGTCAGCACGCCAAGCTGGCCGCCGACGGGTGGGGCGGCCCGGGCGGCCGGGTGATCACCACGTTCCGCCCGGACAACGTGGTGGACATGGAGTTCGACGGCTGGTCGGCCAACGTGGACCGGCTCGCCGAGGTCTCCGGGGAGGACACCGGCACGTACGCGGGCTACCTCGCGGCGCTGCGGCAGCGGCGCGCCGCCTTCATCGCGGCCGGCGCCACCTCCTCCGACCACGGCCACCCGACCGCCCGGACCCTCGCCCTGGACCCGGGCGAGGCGGCGGCGCTGTACGACCGCGGCCGGCGCGGGCTCGCCGACGCCGCCGACGCGGAGGCGTTCCGGGCGCACATGCTCCTGGAGTTCGCCCGGATGTCCCTCGACGACGGCCTGGTGATGCAGCTGCACCCGGGCGCGGTGCGCAACCACAACCGGTGGCTGCACGCCCGGCACGGGCGCGACGTCGGCGGGGACCTGCCGCAGGCCACCGAGTACCTGCACGCGCTGACCCCGCTGCTCGACGCGTACGGCAACGACCCGCGGCTGCGGGTGGTGCTCTACACCCTCGACGAGTACACCTTCACCCGGGAGCTCGCCCCGCTCGCCGGCGGGTACGCCGCGCTCTACCTCGGCGCGCCCTGGTGGTTCCTGGACTCGCCGGAGGTGCTGCGCCGGTTCCGCGAGTCGGTCACCGAGTCGGCCGGCTTCTACAACACCGCCGGGTTCGTCGACGACACCCGGGCGTTCTGCTCCATCCCGGTGCGCCACGACGTGGCCCGCCGGGTGGACGCCGCCTTCCTGGCCCGGCTGGTCACCGAGCACCGGCTCGGCGAGGAGGAGGCGGCCGAAACCATCGTCGACCTGGCGTACCGGCTGCCGAAGAAGGTCTTCAAGATCGGGGAGGAGGCGCGGTGAACGTGACCGTCACCGCCGTCGACGTGCACGACGTGCGGTTCCCGACCGCCGCCGCCGGCGACGGCTCGGACGCGATCAACCGGGGTGACTACTCGGCGACCTACGTCGAGCTGCACACCGACGCCGGGGTCACCGGCGCCGGCTTCACCTTCACCAACGGCCGGGGCAACGAGATCACCTGCGCGGCCGTGCGGGCCCTGGCCCACCACGTCACCGGCCGGACCGTGGCGGAGATCTTCGCCGATCCGGTGGCGTTCTGGCGCTCGCTCACCGCCGACGTGCAGCTGCGCTGGCTGGGCCCGGAGAAGGGGGTCATCCACATGGCCACCGGTGCCCTGGTCAACGCGGTCTGGGACCTGCGGGCCAAGCTTGCCGGCAAGCCGATGTGGCGGCTGCTGGCCGAGTTGCCCACCGACGAGCTGGTCGCCAGCGTCGACTTCCGCCACATCACCGACGCGCTCACCCCGGACGAGGCCGGCGCCATCCTGGACAAGGGACTTGTCGGACTCGACGACCGGCTCGCCGCGCTGACCCGCGACGGCTTCCCGTCGTACACCACCTCGGTGGGCTGGCTCGGCTACCCCGATGACAAGGTGCGGGCGCTGACCCGCGCGGCGTACGCGCAAGGGTGGCGGGCGATGAAGATGAAGGTCGGCGGGGCACCCGCCGACGACCTGCGCCGGGCGCGGATCATCCGGTCCGAGATCGGCCCGGACGCGCTGCTGATGATGGACGCCAACCAGGTCTGGGACGTCGACGAGGCGATCACCAACATGGCCGCGCTGGCCGAGGTAGACCCATACTGGATCGAGGAGCCGACGCACGCCGACGACATCCTCGGCCACGCCCGCATCGCCCGCGCGGTTACCGATCTGACCGGCGGCCGGTGCCGGGTGGCCACCGGCGAGGTGGCGGCGAACCGGGTGATCTTCAAGCAGCTGCTCCAGGCGGAGGCGATCGGCGTGATGCAGATCGACGCCTGCCGGGTCGGCGGGGTCAACGAGGTGCTCGCCGAGATCCTGCTGGCGGCGAAGTTCGGCGTACCGGTCTGCCCGCACGCCGGCGGCGTCGGACTCTGCGAGTACGTCCAGCACCTGGCGGTCTTCGATCACCTGCGGGTCGGCACCAGCCTGGACGGCCGGATGGTGGAGTACGTCGACCACCTCCACGAGCACTTCACCGACCCGGTCCGCACCCGGCACGGCCGCTACCTGCTGCCCGAGGCGCCCGGCTACAGCGCCACGATGAAGCCTGAGTCGATCGCCACCTACCGCTTCCCGGACGGCCCGGTGTGGCGGTGACCGTGGGCTCCGCCGCCCGGCTCGGCCTGGGCACGCTGCGCCGGCTGCCGCCGCCGAGCCGCCCGCTGCTGCGTCCGGGCACCGCGCCGGCCGGGATCGTCCACCTCGGGCTCGGCGCGTTCCACCGGGCCCACCAGGCGGTCTACACGGAGGAGGCGATGGCCCGGGCCGGCGGCGACTGGGGCATCGTCGGCGTCGCGCCGCGCAGCACCGACGTGGTCGAGGCGCTGGCCGCGCAGGACAACCTGTTCAGCGTCACCACCACCTCCGCTGCCGGCTGCGACACCCGGGTGGTCGGCTCGCTGACCGGGGTACGGCACGGCGCCGGTGATCCGGCCGCCGTGGTGGCGCTGCTGGCCGACCCGGCGATCCGGGTGGTGACCCTCACCGTCACCGAGAAGGCGTACCAGCTCGACCCGGCGACCGGGCGGCTGCGCCCGGACCGGGAGGTCGCCGCCGACCTGCGCACCGACCGGCCGCCGGCCACCGTACCGGGCCTGCTGCTGCGCGGGCTGCTCGCCCGCGCTGCCGCGCAGGGCCCGCCGCTGGCCCTGGTCAGCTGCGACAACCTGCCCGCGAACGGCCATCGGCTGCGCGGTCTGGTCGAGCAGTCCCTGGCGTACGCGCGGGCGCCGGAGCCGCTGGTCGGGTGGATCCAGGCAGCGGTCACGTTCCCCGGCACCATGGTGGACCGGATCGTACCGGCCAGCACCCCGCAGACCCTCGCCACCGCGCGGCGGGCCCTCGGGGTGGCCGACCTGGCGGCGGTCACCGCCGAGCCGTACCGGCAGTGGGTCATCGAGGACGACTTCCCCGGCGGCCGACCGGCCTGGGAGCACGCCGGCGCGGTACTCACCGCCGACGCGGGCCCGTGGGAGCGGCTGAAGCTGCGCGCCCTCAACGGGGTGCATTCGGCCACCGCGTACCTCGGCGCGCTGGCCGGCCGGGAGACCGTCGCCGACGCGCTCGCCCTGCCGCACCTGGCCACCGTGCTGCGCCGGCTGCTCGCCGAGGACGTGGCGGCCAGCTTCACCCCGCCCGAGGGCGTCTCCGTGGTGGCGTACGGCGAGGAGGTGCTGGCCCGCTTCGCCAACCCGGCGATCCACCATCGCACGCTGCAGGTGGCCATCGACGGCTCGCAGAAACTGCCGCAGCGGGTCCTGCACACCATCGCCGACCTGCGGGCGCGGGGCCGCTCGGCACGCTGGGCGGCGCTGGTGGTGGCCGCCTGGGTGCGCTTCGCGCTCGGGTACGCCGACGACGGCGCGGCGCTGCCGTTGAGCGACCCGCTGGCCGGGCGGATCCGCGCGGCGCTGGCCGCGGCTCCGGATACGCCGGCCGGCGCGGTCGACGCGCTCCTCGCGTTGCGCGAGGTTTTCCCCGCCGAGGTCGCCGAGGACGACGAGGTGCGTGCCGACGTCACCGACTGGCTGACCGCCCTGGAGCGGCACGGGGTGGCCGCGACGCTGGCCGGTGCCCGGTGACGCGCGGCGGATCGGTGGCAGCCGGGCGCGCCGGCGCGGCGGCCGTGCCCCGGATCGCCGTGGTCGGGGCGAACGGGCACGGCCGATGGCACCGGCGGGTGATCGCCCCGCTGCACGCCGCCGGGCGGCTGCGCCTGGTCGCCCTCGTGGACGTCCGCCCGGTCGAGGAGGACCCGGCGGCGCCGGTCCCCGCGGGCACCGTGGTCGGCGCCGACCACCGGGAGGCACTTCGCGCGGTCCGCCCCGACGTGGTGGTGATCTGCACCCCGCCGCACACCCACCTGCCGCTCGCCCTGGACGCGCTGTCTTACGGCGCGGACCTGCTGCTGGAGAAGCCGCCGGTGCTGTCCACGGCCGAACACCGGGAGCTGTCGGCCGCGCTGGCCGACACCGGGCGGGTCTGCCAGGTGGGCTTTCAGGCCCTCGGGTCGGCGGCGCTGGCGGAGCTGACCGGGGCGGTGACGGCCGGCCGGCTGGGCACGCTGACCGGCATCTCGACCGTGGCCGCCTGGCAGCGCTCCGACGGCTACTACGCCCGGGCGCCCTGGGCCGGCCGGCGGACGCTGCACGGCCGGCCGGTGCTCGACGGCGCGCTGGCCAACCCGCTCGCCCACGCGGTGATGCAGTGCCTCGCGGTGGCCGAGGCGGCCGGCGGCCCGGTGGTGCCGGAACGCGTCGAGCTGGAGCGCTACCGGGTGCGCCCGATCGAGGTCGACGACACCGCGGTGCTCCGGGTGACCCCGCGCTCGGGGCCGCCGATCGTGGCGGCGGTGACCCTGGCCGGGGAGGAGTTCGTCCCCGGCGAGGTGATCGTGACCGGTACCGCCGGCCGGGCGGTGCTGGAGTACTCGACCGACCGGCTGCGGCTTCCCGGCGACGACGCGCCGCGCGAGGTGGCCGGCCGGCGGGGGCTGCTGGAGAATCTGCTGGCCCACCGGGCCGATCCGCGGTCGGTGCCGCTGATCGCACCGCTGGCCCGGACAGCGCCGTTCACCGCCGTGCTGGAGGTGGTCCGGGCGGCGCCCGAGCCGACCCTGCTCGGCGGCGACCTGGTCGCCGCCGCCGGGGACGGGCCGGACCGGGTGCTGACGCTGACCGGGGTGAACGAGGTGCTCCGCCGGGCGGCCGAACGCCGGCAGCTCCCCTCGGAGTTCGGGGTGCCGTGGGCGGGCACGCCCCACCGGGTGCTACTGGCCGGCCAGCCGGCACCGCAACGCAGTGCAAACGATCTCACCGGGTGACCGACCGGCGAATCGGACATAGCCCCAGGTACCCCGACAGCGACGGCCGGGGCGGTGGCCCCTGCGCCCGGGCGAATGCAACTAATCTGCACATGCAGCGCATTGACCGTATTTGATTCTCAACCGTACCGTCTTCCTGTCACGACCCTCCGACGTGGACAGGCGGTACGAACGATGCGCAGAGCTGGAGCGGGCGCGGCGGGACTGGTCCTCGCCCTCGCCCTGAACCTCGTGGCGGCCGGCCCCGCCGGGGCGCAGCCGACCGGCCCCGCCACCACCGTCGGCGACGGTGACCAGATCTCCCGGGCGGCCCGGCTGCTCGGGCGCCAGCCGCTGCCCAGCAGGGACGGCTGGGCAGCGGCGGGCACCGGCACCTCCGGCGGCTCGACCGCCGCCGCCGACCAGGTACACGTCGTGGCCACCCGGGCCGAACTGGTCGACGCCCTCGGCGGCGACAACGCCACCAACCGGACCAACACCACCCCGAAGATCATCTACGTCGACGGCACAGTCGACGGCTTCGAGGCCCCCGGCGGCACCCTCCTCGACTGCGCCGACCTGGCCGACCCCGGCTACTCGCTCGACGCCTACCTGGCCGCGTACGACCCGGCGGTCTGGGGACGGACGGCGCCGAGCGGCCCGCTGGAGGCCGCCCGGGTGCGCTCGGTGGCCAACCAGACCCGGCAGACACAGATCAACGTCGGCCCGAACACCACCATCATCGGGCTCGCCGGCGCCCGGCTGACTGGGCTGACCCTGATGATCGACGGCGCGGACAACGTGATCGTGCGCAACCTGACCCTCGTCGACGCGCGGGACTGCTTCCCCGCCTGGTCACCCACCGACGGCAGCGCCGGCAACTGGAACTCCCAGTTCGACCAGATCTCGGTACGCCGCAGCGAGCACGTCTGGATCGACCACAACACCTTCACCGACGGCGACAACCCGGACAGTGCCCAGCCGGTCCACTTCGGCCGGCCGTACCAGGTGCACGACGGCTCGCTCGACATCACCCACACCGCGAGCCTGGTCACCGCGTCGTACAACCGCTTCCTCGGGCGGGACAAGGTGCTGCTGATCGGCTCGTCCAACACCGTCGGCCCGGACGTCGACCGGCTGAAGGTGACCCTGCACCACAACCTCTTCCACGGCACGCAGCAACGGCTGCCCCGGGTCCGCTTCGGCCAGGTGGACGTCTGGAACAACCACTACCGCCTCGGCCCCGACCTCGACTACGCGCTCGGCGTCGGCGTGCAGTCCGCCCTCCACGCGGAGAACAACTTCTTCACCCTCGCCCCGCAGGTCGACCCGGCCGACGTGATCCGGGACTGGGGCGGCACCGCGCTCACCGAGCGGGGCAGCTGGCTTCGCCACGGCGACGCCCGGCCGCGCCCGGTCGACCTGCTCGCCACGTACAACGCCGCCCACGACCCCGACCTGGCGCCCGACGCCGGATGGACGCCCACCCTGCGGCGCGGGCCGGTGCTGCCCGCCCCGGCGGTCCCCTACCTGGTCGGGGCGCTCGCCGGCGCCGGGCGGCTGCCGCTGTAGCGCGCGCCGCGCGGCGGGACTGCTCCGGCAGGCCCGCCGCGCGTCCACTCCACCACCACAGGGGCAACCGCGCCCAGGCTGCCTCGGAGCGGATCAGGCCGAGTCGGCGCGGCCGAGCCGCCAGTAGCCCATCAAGGCCACCGCCCGCCGGTCCAGCCCCCGCTCGGCGACCAGGTGCCGGCGCAGGGTGCGGATCACGCCGGCCTCCCCGGCCAGCCACGCGTACAGCGGCACCGGGGCGGTCGGCGCCGGGACCTCCCAGAGGATGTCCCGGTCGACGTCCACGTCGGCGATCGACCCGCCGCGCGCCGGAGCCGACCCGGCCAGCAGCTCCCCCGCCGCCGCGGTCACCGCCGGGACGAGCCGGCTGCCGTGCGCGGCGCCACCCCGCGCGGACCAGTGCACGGTGACGCCGGCCGGCGCCGTCACCGGCAGCACGTCGCCGGGCTCGGGCACCTCCAGCAGCACCCGGCCCCGGGCGTCGGCCGGGAGGCGTTCCAGGATCGCGCAGATCGCCGGCACCGCGGTTTCGTCACCGGCCAGCAGCAGCCGGCCCGTCGACGGCGGCCGGAACTCGACCCCGCCGTGGTCCCCGCCGTACCCGGCGTCCGGGCCCAGGATCGCCACCTCGTCACCCGGCCGGGCCCGGCGCGCCCATCTGCTGGCCGGGCCGCCGTCGCCGTGCAGGACCAGGTCGACGTCCACCTCGCCGAGGTGCGGCCGCACCGCCCGGACGGTGTAGGTGCGCACCGGGTTGCGCCGGCGCTCGGGCAGGGCCCGCCACCGCGCGTACCAGTCCGGCCCGCCCGGCAGGTCCACCGTGCTCTCCCCCGAAAGCGGCAGCGCGAGCTTGATCCGCTGGTCGTAGCCGTTGTCGGCGAACCGGTCCAGGTCCGGTCCGGTGAACGTGACCCGCAGGAAGGACGGGCTGAGCCGGCGTACCGCCCGCACCTCGGCGGCGAACAGGCGCCACGGCGCGATGGGCAGGGTCTCGGTCATGGTGTCTCCGTCGCACGGTGGGTCGCGGAACATCGGTAAGGCTAACCTAAGCTGATCTCCGGTCAAGGCGCGAATGCCGAACTCACCCGAACGGTGGAGCCGGTGCCCGGGTGCCCACCCGGCGCGACAGCCGCGGCAGGGCGGTAGCGTGACGCCACACCATGGCCGTGGGGCGGTCGCCCGCCGCACGACGCTCGACCGTACGGAGGATGGGCATGTCCCACGGCGAAGAGCCGTTCGCGGTGCGCGACGACGTGACCTCGCGACCCGATTTCGACGTCACGCTGCGCGGCTACGACAAGCGACAGGTGGACCGGTACGTCGAACGGGTGGACGGCGAGATCGCGGCGCTGACCGCCGACCGCGACCGGGCCTCCGGTCAGCTGCGGGACCTGGCCGCGCAGTTCGGGCAGCTCCAGGCGGAGGTGACCGAGCTGCGCCAGCGGCCGGCGCAGGTGGACCGGGCGTCCTTCCGGGACCTCGGCCCGATGGTCGACGAGATCCTGGCTCTGGCGGAGAAGCAGGCCGACGCCATCACCGGCACCGCGGCCGAGCGGGCCGCCGAGCTCGGCGCCGAGGCCGACGCGCTGCTCGCCGACGCCCGCGAGCGGGCCATCCGGACGCTGCACGACCTCGAAGACGAGCTGGCCGCCCTGCGCGCCGCGCAGGAGAAGGCCCACGAGGAGCGCCGCGCCGCCGCGGAGGCCGAACTCGCCGAGATCCACCGGACGGCGGAGCGGCTCCGCGCCGAGGGTGAGGCCGCGCACGAACGCGCGCGGCAGGAGGCCGAGCGGATCGAGGAGCAGAGCGCCAAGCAGGTCGAGCAGGCCAGGGCCGAGTCCGAGGCGTTCCTGACCTCGGCCCGTACCCAGATCCACCAGGAGGTCCAGGCCGCCCGCGTCCAGACCCAGCAGGAGCTGGCCCAGTGGCAGGCCACCGTCGAGCGGGAGCTCACCGAACGGCGGGCCGCCGTCGAACAGGAGATCACCGAAGCGCGCGCGACCGCCGAGCGGGAACTCGCCGCCCAGCGCAGCGCGGCCGAGCAGGAGATCGCCACGCTGATCGCCGAGGCGCAGCAGTACGCGGCCAAGGTGCGCCAGCGCGCCGAGGAGCAGTCCACCGCGCACCAGCAGCAGCTCGGCGCGGTGCAGCAGGACCTGCGGGACCGGCGCGAGACGCTGATTCGGCTGCAGTCGGAGCTGGAGACCACCCGGCAGCAACTCGACCAGGTACGCCAGGAGGGCGACGCCACCGAGCGCGAGCTGGCCCAGCTGCGGCAGCGGCTCGGCGAGACGCGCCGGGAACTGGCCGACGAACTCCACCGGCTGGAGGAGGCGCGGCGCTTGGCCGACTCCGCCGAGAAGCACGCCAAGGAGGTACGGACCCGGGTGCGGCGAGAGGCGAAGCGGGTGGCCGACCTGGCGGCGGCAGCCGTCATGGCCGCCGCCGCGGGTGGCGCCGAGACCGCCGAGTACCCCACGGTGACTGCTCGGCCGGCCGCCGACCGGCCGGTCGCCCCGCCGGCCGGCCCCCCGGCCGAGCCGGCCGCGCCCGAGCCGGCCCCGGCTCCGGTGGCCGCCGAGCCGGACGCCGACCGGGACGTCGCCGAGGTCCCCGCCGGGTTGGTGGCCGAGGCGGGCGAACCGGCGCCCGAGCGGGCGGTCACCGGCGCGTAGGGGTCGCCGGGGCGCACCTCCCACCACGGGAGTAGCCGGTTCCCGCGTGCCCGATCAGGGCCTCCGCCGGCGCCGCAACAGGGCACGTCCGAAGACGCCGCCACCGGTCGGGTCGCCCATCCTGGGAGGAAGGCGGCGCGCCAGCATCCGGTGCCGCCGCCCGCTCGGCGCGGACCTCGCGCGGCCGCTCCGGCCGGCCAGTCCCCTGGTCCCGCCGGGCCGCACGACCGCCCACCCCTGCCCGGGCCCGGATCGCCGTACCGGTCTCGTGCGGCCCGGCCGGCACAGAAACGAGGCGCGATGGCCCTGCAACGAACCCCCGCAGCCGATCTGTCCCCGACGCCTTCGGCCCGGGTGACGCCGGCACGGCGGCGCCGGGTCGCCCTGACCAGCGCCGCCGCCGGTGTGCTGCTCGCCGTGCTGTGGTCGTTCGAACTGGTCGACTCGGTGATCGGTGACACGGTGGCCGACACCGTACTCGGGCACGACGCCAAGGCGACGGCCATCGCCGGCACCGGTGCCGGGCTGCTGTTCGCGTTCGTCTCAGGCTTCGCCGGTACCTTCACCGCGTGCAACATCGCCATGATGGCGTCGGTCGGCCCGATGAGCGAGGTGGGCGCGGCCGGCGGCGCCGGACGCACCGTACGGTCACTGCTGCGGCCGGTCGGCTGGCTTACCCTCGGCATGGTCGCGGTCGCGGCCACCTACGGGGCGCTGGGCGTGCTGCTCGGCGACCGCCTGCCGCAACTGTCCCGCGACACCGTCGGCGGGATGCCGGTCCGCCTGATCCAGTCCTCGGTCGTGTTCGGCGTCATCGGGCTGGCGCTGACGTACCTCGGCCTGGCCGCCCTCGGCCTGGTGCGCGACGTCTTCGCCCGCCGGCCGGTGCTACGGGTGGTCACCATCGGCGCCCTGGTCGGCGGTTTCCTGATCGGCCGCCCGTACCCGCTGTTCAACAAGCTGTTCCACTGGGCCGTGGAAACCGGCAGCCCGGGGTACGGCGCGCTGGCGTTCACGTTGCAGTCCCTGGGCAACATCGTCATCGTCACGCTGATCTTCGCGGGCGTCGTCCTGGTCAGCCGCGGGGGCTTCCTGCGGTGGATTGCGGATCCCCGGCGCTCGGCGGTGGTGACCGGTGCGCTGCTGGTCGCCCTCGGCGTCTTCACTGTCGTGTACTGGGATCTGCGGGTGCCGGCGCTGTTCGGCGTGGGATGGTTCCCCATGATGCCGTACACCTGACCGCCGAGGGTCGGCCCGCGGCGCCCACGGTGCACCGTGCGCGTCGCACCGGCCCCCCGCCGCGGGCGGGCAGTGCGGCCGCTTCCGGAAGGAGTGGCAGCGCCATGAAGATCGAGACCGGCGCCGCGACGGCCGGGCGGGTACGCGGCGGCGAGGAACCGCCCACCGCCACCGCCCCGGCCGCACCGACCTCACTCGCCGTCTGGGCCGCCTCCGCCCAGCTGGCCCGGCTCGTGCTCGACGACGAGGACGCTGAGGACGAGTCACACATTCTGCGCGGCCTGGACTAGGCCGCACGCCCTCGCTGTCGGCACCGGGAGACCGGCGCCGCTCACGCTCGTCGGCCCGGCGCGCGGTCACCGCCCTGCCACCGGGTACCTGCCGGCCGGCACGGCGACGCGGCGGGAGCCCGGCCGGGCTTGTCCCGGGGGCGTACGGTCAGGGGACGGTGCCACCGCCCGGTGGACGTCCGACGGGGACCCGAGGGCTGGTGCGCGCGCCGTGTCAGCCGGTCAGTACGGTAGGGATGTGTCTCTATGGATGGCCGCGATGTGGGGATTCGTCGGCAGTGCCGTCGCCGAGGCCCTCAACCTCTCCGGGATGATGCGCCCGACAAGCGAGTCCGAGGGCCGGTGGCAGTGGCCGTGGCGGGACCGGCGGGACCGGCCGATTGTGGTGTTCGCCGTCCTGCTGCGGACGGTGGCCGGCACCGGGCTGGCGGCGGCGGCCGGTGCGGGTGGCCTCGCCACCACGGCCTTCGCCAGCTTCACGTTCGGCGTGGCGGCGCCCCTGGTGATCGCGAAGATGTTCGACCAGATCCGGGTAACCGGGCAGGGGCAGCCGCCCGAGAACGTCGGCTCCAGACCGGACGGCGAGCACGATGACGCGGCCTGACAGCCGGCTGGACCGGTTCATCGCCGCGCTGGCCGCCCGGCCGGCCACCACGACCACGACCGTTCCGGTGCCGACCCGGACCAGGCTGGCCGCGGCGCTGGCCGCCCGGCCGGTGGCCGGCGTCCGGCCCGGCGGGTCAGCCCGGGCGCTGGTGCGCGACCACACCGACGGCGGGAAGCTGACGCACCGGGTCAAGGAGGTGCTCGCCGGGATCCTGGGCACCACCGCAGACCAGCTGCGGGTCGACGCCGACGGCGACGTGGGCATCCGGGCCGGCTCCGCCATCATCTTCGTCCGGACCCAGGACGACCCACCGCTGGTCGACGTCTTCTCCCCGCTGCTCACCGGGGTCGAACCCACCGAGTCGCTGTACCGCCGGCTCTCCGAGCTGACCAACGGCCTGGTCGTCGGGCGGATCTACTGCACCGGCGACACGGTCTGGGCGTCCATCCCCGTCTTCGGGCAGGACTTCGTCCCCACCCACCTGCTGCTGGCGGTGCGGGCCATGGTGGAACTCGCCGACGATCTCGACGACCAGTTGCGCCGGGAGTTCGGCGGCAGCCGGTTCTTCGGCCCGGAGGCGTCAGGGCTGGTGGCGGTGCCCGACCCGACCGGCTACCTGCGTGACCTGGCCCGCTCGGGGGCGAACGGCGCGGGCAGCGTGCTGGTCGACCTGCTGGCCGACCGAGGCCGGACCGAGGAGCTGCGGATGCGCGCCGACCACGGCGACTGGCACGCCGCGGCCCGGCTCGCCGCGCTGCTGGCCGGCCACGGGCACGCCGACGAGGCCGAGCGGTACTGGCGGATCGCGGCCGATCAGGGCGACCCACGGGCCCGCGACGAACTGGCCGCCCTACTGGCCGCGCGGGGCCGGCACGACGAGGCGATCGCTCTGCTGCGGCGGGCGGTCGACGACGCGGACTGGCGTCCGCTCCCGCTGCTGTTGACCCTGCTCACCGAGCAGGGGCGCGTCGACGAGGCGGTCGAGCTGTTGCGGCAGCGGGCCGCCGGCCGCTGACCCGGCGCGTGCGGGTCAGCCGGACAGGCCGGTGCAGGCGGCCTCGTCGATGGTGCAGGCCGTGGGCCTGGAGCTGGTCTGGGCGCCGGACACCCGGAAGGTGACCTGGACCGCGCCGCCGCCCGGCAGCGGACCGGCGTTCTCCTCGGGCACGAACGTCCAGGTCGCCCCCGAGCGGCTGGCCCGGGCCCCGCGGACCGAGGTGACCTCGAGCGACTCCCGGGGCAGCGTCACCACCAGTTCCCAGGCCGCCGCCGGGTTCGGCCCGGGGTTGCTGACCGTCACCGCGGCTCCGTAGCTGAGCAGGGCGGACTCCTCGACCGCGAAGTGCGCTTGCAGCGGGATCCGGCTGGTCGCGGTGGTGGCCGCCGGCCCGGACCGGGACGGCCGGGCACCCGGCGGCTCCGCCGCCGGCGGGTCGTCGGGCGCCGGCAGTTTGGAGGCGGCCGGCCCGGGCCGCGCCCCGAGGTCCCCGACGCCGGGGGGACCCGGCAGGGCGGCCTGCGGCGGCGGGTCGATCGCCACCGGCGTCAGCCGCTCCGGCGTACGCAGCACCACGACGGCGGAGACCGCCGTTGCGACCAGCACCGCCAGCGACGCGAGCACCGCCGCCGGGGCCAGCCGCGACTGGTCGCCCCGACCGGACACGACGCCCCGGACGGTCCCGGCCGCCGCGACGACCCGGTCGAGCAGGATGATCGCCACGGTCCGCCGCGGCCGGAGCCATAGTGCCCGCACGTGTCTCTGTCCTTCCGATCGTCCACCAGGTCGACGCGGCGACTCCGGTCGGTCGCCGCCCCCGTCACAGCGCCCGGAGCCCGGCGAGCATGGCTTCCAGCAGTTCCCTGGTCGCCTGCCCGGAGAGCGTGGGTGGCTGGTGCAGCTCGATCAGCCCGGCCGCCAGCAGGTCGCCGAGCAGCACCCGGACGGTGCTCACCGGCAGGTCGAGCTCCGCGCCGACCTCCGCCACCGACAGCGGGCCCCGGCACATGTCGACGATCCGCGCCTGCTCGGGGAAGAGCCGCGTGGACGGGGTGGCCCCGACCCGGGCCACGACCAGGGAGATGAGGTCGAGATGCCCGCGCTCGGGTGCGCTGCGGCCGCCCGTCATCGCGTACGGCCGGACCACCGGGCCGGCGTCGTCGTCGTACCACGCCTCGTCAGGCGCGCCGTTCGGGTGCACCGGATTTCCTAGCCGTCACGGTGGGCGCCGGTTGCAGGTACACCGGGAGGTGACGGTCGGCCTGCCCCACGAAGAGCGCCACCTCGTACGCCATGTCGCCGACCTCGACGTCGCCACCCATCCGGACGGTGAGGATGGCCCCGTTGCGGGTGGTGGCGACGAACAGGAACGACCGCGCCATCTGCACCACGATCTGGCGCAGCCCGCCGCCGGTGCACACCCGCGTGGCGGCCTGGCCCAGTGCCTCCAGCCCGGCGACCATGCTGGACAGTTGCGCGGCCAGTCCGTCGTCGACGTCGCGGCTGGCGCCGAGCAGCAGTCCGTCGGGGGACAGCACCACGGCGAACTCGGCCCCGTGGACCCGGTCGACCAGGTCGTTCAGGGCGTCGGTCAGGGTGTCGGCGCTGGTCACTGATGGGGTCATCTGGCGTCCTCTCGCTGCTGACGGACCGGGAACTCGGCGGTGTCGGAGCCGGCGGCGCCGGGCCGCGGCACCCGGTGCCGGGTCCGCACGGGCAGCTCCCCGCCGCCCGGCCCGGCCGGCGGCGGGGCGGGCGGGGG
>NZ_POUB01000086.1 GCF_003236335.1 Micromonospora deserti | reverse complement strand
GCCCCGGCCAGCCGCCCCGCCCCGAGCCGACGGACCTGTGGGCCGCCGCGACCGCCCGGCCGTCCGGCGGGCCGCCGGCTTCCGGTCCGCCGGCCGGGGCCGCGGCTCCCGTACCCCCGCCGGCCCGGCGCCGCCGGCTGCTGCCGGCCGTGCTGGCCACGGTGCTGGTGCTGGTGTTGGCCGCCGCGGGGCTCGCCGTGGTCCGGCCCGGCCCGGTGGCCGACTGGCTGGGCGACGAGCCGGCCGGCGGCGCAGGCGCCGCGCCGGCGCCGGAACCCGCCCCCGTGGCGGTGCTGGCCGGCGCGGACGCGAACGCTCCGCTGCCCACCTCCGAAGGGGTACGCGCCGCGCTCGACCCGCTGGTCCGCGTGCCCGTCCTCGGTAACCGGGTCAACGTCTCGGTGGCCGACGTGGCCACCGGCCAGCCGCTCTTCGGCCGGGGCGCGGACGACGGCACCGTGCCCGCCTCGGTGACCAAACTGGTGACCGCGGTGACGGTGCTCGCCGCGCGCGGTCCCGCGTACCGGATCCCCACCCGAGCGGTGGCCGGCGCGACCCCGGGCGAGGTGGTGATCGTCGGCGGTGGCGACCCGAGCCTGGCCGTCGACGGGAAGGGCTTCTACCCCGGGGCCGCCCGCCTGGACGACCTCGCCGAGCAGGTGAAGCAGGCGCTCGGCGGCACGGAGCCGACGAGGGTCACCGTCGACTCGTCGCTCTACTCCGGGCCGGTGCACGAGCCCGGCTGGGACGCCGACATCCCCACCGGCGGCTACGGCGGCGCGGTGACCGCACTGATGACCGACGGCGCCCGCGAGAACGTGGCGCAGGCCCGCAAGGACCACGAGGCCGGCAACCACGGCGCCGAGCGGGTCGCCCAGCCCGACCTGGCCGCCGGCCGTGCCTTCGCCCGGCTGCTCGGCGTACCGGCCGACGCCGTCAGCCGCGGCCGGGCGCCCGCGGTCGACGCCGGCGCCACGGCCGGCGCCCCGGGCAGCGAGCTGGGCAGGGTGGAGTCGCTGCCGCTGGTCCGGCTCGTCGACATCATGATCACCGACAGTGACAATCTGGTCGCCGAGGCGCTCGCCCGGCAGGTCGCGCTGGCCCGGAACCAGCCCGCCTCGTTCACCGGCGCCGCGGCGGCGATGGACGCGGTCGCCGCGGAACTCGGCCTGCCGGCCGACGAGCTCTCGCTCGCCGACGGCAGTGGCCTGTCCCGAAGCAACCGGATCAGCCCGTCCCTGCTCACCGACCTGATCGCGCTCGCCGGCAACGGCAGCCGGCCGGAGCTGGCCGCGATCTTCGGCGGCCTGCCGGTCGGCGGCTGGTCGGGCACGCTCGCCGACCGCTACGAGGGGGCGGCCGCCAAGGCCGGCGCCGGCGTGGTCCGGGCCAAGACCGGGACGCTGACCCGGGTGCACGCGATCGCCGGGCTGGTCACCACCGCCGACGGGCGGCTGCTCACCTTCGCCGTGCTCACCGACCAGGCGCCCCCGGACGGGATGACGGCCAGCCGGGTGGCGCTGGACCGGATCGCCGCCGCCCTGGCCGGCTGCGGCTGCCGCTGACCCCCGGCCACCACCGGCGTCGATCGCCGTCCGCGAGCCCGGGCCGGGGTGTTCCGGCGCGGGTACGGTGGGTGCATGGCGCAGTTCGTGGACTGGGATCTGGCCGCCGCGACGGCGGGGGCGCTGGGCAAGTCGGGCCCCCGGGTGTCGTACGCCGAGGCCACCGACGTGGTCGGCGACCTGCGACGGTTGACCGAGGAGGCGGCCGGGCACGTCGCGGACTACACCGGCCTGCGCTCGCAGGTGGCCCACCCGCCGGTGCGGGTGGTGGACCGGCGGGACTGGGCGGCAACCAACATCGCCGGGCTGCGCGAGGTGATCAGCCCGCTGGTCAGCCGGCTCGCCGGGGACAAGCAGCCGGGCGCGCTGACCGAGGCGATCGGCTCCCGGCTGACCGGCGTGCAGGCCGGCACCGTGTTGGCCTACCTCTCCGGCCGGGTCCTCGGCCAGTACGAGGTCTTCTCCGGCGACCCGGGGCAGCTGCTGCTGGTCGCGCCGAACATTGTCGAGGTGGAGCGGAAGCTGCAGGCCGACCCGCGCGACTTCCGGCTCTGGGTGTGCCTGCACGAGGTGACCCACCGGACGCAGTTCACCGCGGTGCCGTGGATGCGGGCGTACTTCCTCGGCGAGGTGCAGGCGTTCGTGGACGCGTCGTCCAGCGGCGGCGAGCACCTGCTGGAGCGGCTGCGCCGGGGCGTGGCCACCCTCTCCGACGCGATCCGCGACCCGGAGAGCCGCACGAGCGTGCTGGACATCGTCCAGACGCCGGCGCAGCGCGCCGTACTGGACCGGCTCACCGCGCTGATGACCCTGCTTGAGGGGCACGCCGAGTTCGTGATGGACGGGGTCGGGCCGCAGGTGATCCCCAGCGTGGAGCGGATCCGGGCGGCCTTCAACCGGCGCCGGGAGGCCGGAAACCCGCTGGAGAAGGCGGTCCGCCGGCTGCTCGGCGTCGACGTCAAGATGCGCCAGTACGCCGAGGGTCGCAAGTTCGTGCACGGCGTGGTCGAGCGGGTCGGCATGGCGGGCTTCAACAAGGTCTTCGCCTCGCCGCTCACCCTGCCGAGGCTGGAGGAGCTGGGCGATCCGGACGCCTGGGTGGAGCGGGTGCACGGGCCGGCCGGGCAGCTCCCGGCCGTCGGCTGACCGTACGCCGGTGGCCGCGCTCGCTCCGCCGATCGCCGCGATCCGGGTCGCGGTCCGGCGCGCGCTGACCGGCCTGCCGGCCGGGGGGCCGGTGCTGGTCGCCTGTTCCGGCGGGGCGGATTCGCTCGCCCTGGCCGCCGCCACGGTCTTCGTGGCTCCCCGGCTGGGCCGCGCGGCCGGCCTGGTGACCGTCGACCACGGCCTGCAACCCGGCTCGGCGGAGCGGGCCGAGGCGGTGGCCGGGTGGGCGCGCGGCGTGGGCTTCGCCCCGGTCGAGTCGGTACGGGTCGAGGTGGCCGGCCGCCCGGGCGGCCCCGAGGCGGCCGCCCGGGAGGCCCGCTACCAGGCGCTGACCGGGGTGGCCGGCCGGCATCGGGCGGTGGCGCTGCTCACCGGGCACACCCGCGACGACCAGGCGGAGACGGTGCTGCTGGCGCTCGCCCGGGGCGCCGGCCCGCGCGGGCTGGCCGGGATGCCCGCCCGGCGGGACCTCGACGGGGTGCCGCTGCTGCGCCCGCTGCTGGAGATCAGCCGGGAGCAGACCCGCAAGGCGTGCGCCATGCTCGGGCTGAGCCCGTGGGAGGACCCGCACAACGTCGACCCCTCGTACGCCCGGGCCCGGGTGCGGGCCGATCTGCTGCCGGCGCTGGTGCGCGCGCTGGGCCCGGGGGTGCTGGACAACCTGGCGCGGACCGCGCGGCTGGTGGCGGCGGACAACGCCGCCCTGGACGACCTGGCCGCCGGTGCGCTGGCCGAGGTCCGCCATCCCGACGGGGGGCTGTCGGTACCGGCGCTGGCCGTCCTGTCGCCCGCCGTCCGGGGCCGGGTGCTGCACGCCTGGGCCCGCGAGCTGGGTGCCCCGCCGGCCGCGTTGTCGCACCGGCATGTCGCCGCCCTCGACGCGCTGGTCACCGGCTGGCACGGGCAGGGGGCGGCGCACCTGCCGGGTGGCCTGCGGGTGGTCCGCCGCGCCGACCGGCTCGTCCCCGCCGGCCGCGCCGGTTGAGCTGCGGGGCCGGGCGGCGGCGTCGCCGCGGGGGCGCGGGAGCCGCCGGGAGGCGGTAGACATGGCGCATGGCGTACCCCCGACAGCCGCTCTTCGCGCCGCGCGGCGCGGTGGCGACGAGCCACCCGCTGGCCGCGGCAGCCGGCCTGGCCGTGCTGCGACGCGGCGGCAACGCCGTCGACGCCGCGCTGGCCACCGCGATCACCCTGACGGTGGTGCAGCCCCCGTCCAACGACATCGGCGGCGACCTGTTCGCGATCGTCTGGGACGGCGAGCGGCTGCACGGCCTCAACGCCTCGGGCCGGTCACCGGCGGCGCTGACCCGGGAGGCGGTGCTCGCCGCGACCGGCGGCGGGGGCGCGGAGCCGGTCGACGCGCTCGGCGGCGCGCAGGCCCGTGGGCCGGCGATGCCGGCCCGGGGTTGGCTGCCGGTGACCGTGCCTGGCGCCCCGGCCGGCTGGCGGGACCTGCACGACCGGTTCGGCTCGCTTCCGTTCGCCGAACTCTTCACCGACGCGGTCGGGTACGCCGAGCACGGCCACCCGGTCTCGACCGGGGTCGCCGCGGCCTGGGCCCGTGCCGTGGCCGCCGCCGGCCCGGGCGGGGTGGAGTTCGCCGAGTTCGCCCGGGTGTTCACGGCCGGCGGCCGGGCGCCCCGGCCGGGCGAGCGCTGGCGGAACCCGGATGCCGCGCGGACCCTGCGCCGGATCGCGGACACCGGGGCGGAGGACTTCTACCGGGGCGGTATCGCCGAGGCGCTGGACGCGCACGCCGCGCGGACCGGCGGCCTGCTCAGCGGCGACGACCTGGCCCGGCACACCTCGACGTGGGTGGCGCCGGTGCGCGCCCGGTACCGGGGGCACGAGGTCTGGGAGCTGCCGCCGAACGGGCAGGGGCTGGCCGCCCTGCTCGCCCTGCACATTCTCGACGGCACGGAGGTCGCCGGGTTGCCGCTCGCCGAGCGGCTGCACCGGCAGATCGAGGCGGTGAAGCTCGGCTTCGCCGACGCGCACGCCCACGTCGCAGATCCGGACCGGGTGCCGGTGCCGACCGAGGCGCTGCTCTCGCCCGGCTACGCGGCGGCCCGGCGGGCGTTGATCACGGATCGGGCCGGGGAGCCGACCGCCGGCGACCCGGAGCGCGGCGGCACGGTCTACCTCTGCACCGCCGACTCCGGCGGGATGATGGTGAGCCTGATCCAGTCGACGTACCTGGCCTTCGGTTCGCGCGTGGTGCTGCCCGGGTACGGTTTCGCGCTGCAGAACCGCGGCCTCGGCTTCCGGCTGGACCCCACGCACCCCAACGTGGTGGCGCCGGACAAGCGCCCCTTCCACACCATCATCCCCGGCTTCCTGACCCGTGACGGCGCGCCGGTCGGCCCGTTCGGGGTGATGGGCGGGCACATGCAGCCGCAGGGGCACGTGCAACTGGTCTCGGCCACCCTCGACGCGGGGCTCGACCCGCAGGCGGCGCTGGGCGCGCCCCGCTGGTATTGGCACGCCGGGCGGTCGCTGCTGGTGGAGCCGGAGCTGGTGGCCACCGCCGAGGGTCGGGTGGCGGTGACCGAGCTGCGGGCCCGCGGCCACGAGATCGCCGTCGCGCCGGAGCCGGCGGTGTTCGGGTACGGGCAGGCGATCTGGCGGTGGGCCGACGGCGGCTACGTGGCCGGCTCGGAGCCCCGGGTGGACGGGGGGATGGGCGCCTTCTGACCCGGCGGACCCTCGGGACGGGGGCGCCCGGGGCCAGCGGCGGCCGAGGTGGATCAGCTGGCGTGGGTGCGGTCGCGGAAGGTGGTGCGGTAGCTGTGCGGGGTGGCGCCGACCCGGCGGGCGAAATGGTGCCGCAGCGCCGCCGCGTCGCCGAAGCCGGCCCGGTCGGCGACCGTTTCGACGCTCAGCCGGGTCTCCTCCAGCAGCCGCCGGGCCAGCAGCACCCGCTGGTTGGTCAGCCAGTCGTGGGGCGTGGTGCCGGTCTCGGCGCGGAACCGCCGGGCGAAGGTACGCGGCGCTATGCCCGCCCGGGCGGCCAGCTCGTCGACCGTGACGGGCCGGTCCAGGTGCCCCATCAGCCATTCGAGCACCGGTTCCAGGGTGGGTGCCTCGGGGGCCTTCGGGATCGGCGCCTCGACGTACTGTGACTGCCCGCCGTCGCGGTGGGGCGGCACGACCATCCGGCGGGCCAGCCGGGTGGCCGTGGCGGAGCCGTGCTCCTGGCGGATCAGGTGCAGGCAGGCGTCGATGCCGGCGGCCGTGCCGGCGCTGGTGAGCAGCCGGCCGTCCTGCACGTAGAGCGAGTTGCACCGGACCTTGGCGCTCGGGTGGCGGCGTTGCAGCTCGTCGACATGACGCCAGTGGGTGGTGCACTCCCGGCCGTCGAGCAGCCCGGCCTCGCCCAGCAGGAACGCCCCCGAGCAGACACTCAGCAGGTACGCCCCCCGGTCGGCGGCCCGGCGCAGCGCGTCGAGCACCGGGGTGGGGGCGGTCGTGCCGTGGTGGTGGGCCGGGACGGCGATCAGGTCGGCGTCCTCGACCGGGCCCAGGTCGGCGTGCGGGGTCAGGTGGAAGCCGGAGGAGGTGCGCACCGGGGCGCCGTCGGCGCTGCAGACGTGGAAGCGGTAGCCGGGGAAACCGTCGGCGGTGCGGTCGGTGCCGAAGACCTCGGCGAGGACGCCGAGTTCGAACGGGGCGACCCGGTCCAGGGCGAGAACGGCGACCGAACGGAGCATGTGACGAGGGTAACCCCGGCGGTGGCAGGAAATCGAGGGCCGGTGGCATTCCTGCCACTGTCCGGGTGCGGGTGGCGGGCGCAGACTGGCTCCAGTCCGGTGCGCACCGGCGGCGAAACCGACAGCAACCACGCGAAAGCGAGCGCCGCCATGGAGTTCCTGCTCGTCCTGCTTTTTCTCGCCCTGCTCGCCGTGGCCTCGGTGGCCGGCCTGACCGCCGACAGCCGGGACTCGGCCGACTGGAAGCCCACCGACGACGGCCACCGGTGGCGGTCGCGTACCTGCTGAGGTGAATGGCGGCCTTTGGAGGGGAAAATCCGGGGCGGGACCGCGCCAAAAGGGGCGGCCCCGCCGACGGAGGCCAACCGGCGTACGGCAGGCTAGGAGCCATGGCTGACGGCTCCTGGTACGACGCCGACATCGACCACGTGATCATTTCCGAGGCGCAGATCCGCGAGAAGACCGCGGAGCTGGCCAAGCAGGTCGCGGCGGACTACGCCCACGTCGAGGACGGCCTCCTGCTCGTCTGCGTGCTCAAGGGCGCGGTGATGTTCATGGCCGACTTCGCCCGGGCGCTGGGCCGGCACGGTCCCCCCGCCGAGCTGGAGTTCATGGCCGTCTCCTCGTACGGCCAGGGCGCCACCTCCTCCGGCGTGGTCCGCATCCTCAAGGACCTGGACCGGGACATCGCCGGGCGGCACGTCGTCGTGGTCGAGGACATCGTCGACTCCGGGCTGACCCTGTCCTGGCTGCTGCGCTACCTGGAGTCCCGTTCCGCGGCGAGCGTCGAGGTGGTCGCGCTGTTCCGCAAGCCGGACGCGGTGAAGGTGCCGGTGCCGGTGAAGTACGTCGGCTTCGACATCCCGACCGAGTTCGTCGTCGGCTACGGGCTCGACTTCGGCGAGCGCTACCGCGAGCTGCCCTACGTCGGCGTGCTCAAGCCCGAGGTCTACGCCCGGGCCTGAGACCTCCTCGTACCGGCGTCCATCAAGCGGACGTTCAGCGGACTCCCAGCTGATCCGACTACCGTGGGCGTCGGTGGCGTGGAGGCACCTCCACGCCCGGCCCCTCGACCGCGTGACCGGGTGTGCGGGGTGGCCGGGCGGCGGACTCCTCGCCACGCCGGCCGACCCCCCGGTTCGCCGTGCGCGTAAGTGCTGGGCTCGCAAGCTCACATCTGGCGCGCACGGTGTACCGTCGAATGACCGCGGCGCGCAGTATCGCGCCTCGGGGTCGAGGCCGGCCCGCCCGGCGGCTCGGCCGCCGCCCAGGCGGCGACACCATTCAGACGGTCAGGACGTCGATCAGGAGGATGCGGGCGTTTCGGCGCTCGACAACAGCATGGAACGTACGCGTTTCTTCCGCCGACCGGTGGTCTGGATCATCCTGGTCATCCTCGGCGCCGTTTTGCTCAGTCAGCTGTTCACCGCTGGTCCCAGCTACCACCGGGTGGACACTTCCGTTGCGCTCGACCAGCTTCACACCGCGAAGATCAATAAGGCGGTCTTCCAGGACAAGGAGCAGACGCTCCAGCTCGACCTGGCGCAGAAGACCAAGTTCGGCGACACCACCACCGACCGGATCGAGGCGCAGTTCCCGTACGAGGTCGGCGACCAGGTCTGGAACGAGGTCCTGGAGGCCAAGGCGGCCAACCGGATCACCGGGCCGGCCGACACCAAGGTGTCGTCCGACAGCATCTGGGTGAGCCTGCTGGTCAACCTGCTTCCGATCGCCCTTCTGGTGCTCCTGCTGCTGTTCTTCATGTCGCAGATGCAGGGCGGCGGCTCCCGGGTGCTCAACTTCGGCAAGTCCAAGGCCAAGATGATCACCAAGGACACGCCGAAGACCACCTTCGCCGACGTCGCCGGCGCCGAGGAGGCCGTCGAGGAGCTGCACGAGATCAAGGACTTCCTGCAGAATCCGGCGAAGTACCAGGCCCTGGGCGCGAAGATCCCGAAGGGCGTCCTGCTCTTCGGCCCGCCCGGCACCGGCAAGACGCTGCTGGCCCGCGCGGTCGCCGGTGAGGCCGGGGTGCCGTTCTACTCGATCTCCGGTTCCGACTTCGTCGAGATGTTCGTCGGTGTCGGCGCCAGCCGGGTCCGCGACCTCTTCGAGCAGGCCAAGGCCAACGCCCCGGCAATCGTCTTCGTCGACGAGATCGACGCCGTCGGCCGGCACCGTGGCGCCGGCATGGGCGGCGGCCACGACGAGCGCGAGCAGACGCTCAACCAGCTGCTCGTCGAGATGGACGGCTTCGACACCAAGGGCGGGGTCATCCTGATCGCCGCCACCAACCGGCCGGACATCCTCGACCCGGCGCTGCTGCGTCCGGGCCGCTTCGACCGGCAGATCCCGGTGGACGCTCCCGACATGGAGGGCCGCAAGGCGATCCTGCGCGTGCACGCGAAGGGCAAGCCGTTCACCCCCGACGTCGACCTCGACTCGGTGGCCCGGCGCACCCCTGGCTTCAGCGGCGCCGACCTGGCCAACGTGATCAACGAGGCCGCGCTGCTCACCGCCCGCAAGGACCAGCGGGCGATCACCAACGACTCCCTGGAGGAGTCGATCGACCGGGTGATCGCGGGTCCGCAGCGCCGGACCCGGGTGATGAGCGACCAGGAGAAGAAGATCACCGCGTACCACGAGGGCGGGCACGCGCTGGTCGCCTGGGCGCTGCCGCACGCCGCGCCGGTGCACAAGGTGACGATCCTGTCCCGGGGCCGCTCGCTGGGCCACACCCTGGTGCTGCCCACCGAGGACAAGTACACCCAGACCCGCGCCGAGATGGTCGACACGCTGGCGTACGCGCTCGGTGGTCGGGCCGCCGAGGAGCTGGTCTTCCACGAGCCGACCACCGGCGCCGGCAACGACATCGAGAAGGCCACTCAGTTGGCCCGGGCCATGATCACCCAGTACGGCATGAGCTCCAAGCTCGGTGCGATCAAGTACGGCACCACCGGCGACGAGCCGTTCCTCGGCCGCAACATGGGCCACGAGCGGGACTACTCCGACGCGGTGGCCGCCGAGATCGACGCCGAGATGCGGGCGCTGATCGAGCTGGCCCACGACGAGGCCTGGGAGATCCTGGTGGAATACCGGGACGTCCTGGACAATATCGTCCTGGAGCTGATGGAGAAGGAGACTCTCTCCACGGCCGACATGGCCCGGATCTGCGCCCGGGTGGCCAAGCGGCCGCCGATGGCGCCGTACAACGGCTTCGGCAAGCGCCAGCCCTCCACCGAGCCGCCGGTGCTCACCCCGGCCGAGAAGGAGGCGCTCAAGGCGCAGGCCCAGGCCGACGGCGCGCAGGCGGCGGTCGGTGGCCCCTCGAACAACTCGGACGGTCCGCACTGAGCACCGACCCGACGGCCAGCTCCCCCGACGGGGAGCTGGCCGTCTCCGCAACCGAACCGGACGACGGCCTCGACTACGTCGCCGCCCGGCTGATCAGCGGCAAGCTCACCGGCCGCCCGATCGAGGACACCATGGACCTCGCGCGGATCGAGAAGGCGGTCCGCGAGATCCTCATCGCGGTCGGCGAGGACCCCGACCGCGACGGGCTCCAGCAGACCCCGGCCCGGGTTGCCCGGGCGTACGCCGAGCTCTTCGCCGGCCTCCGGGTCGACCCGGGCCAGGTACTCAGCACCACCTTCGAGGCCAACCACGAGGAACTCGTGCTGGTCCGGGACATCGACGTGATGAGCCTCTGCGAGCACCACCTGCTGCCGTTCCGGGGCAGCGCGCACATCGGCTACATCCCCGGCCCCGACGGCCGGATCACCGGCCTGTCCAAGCTGGCCCGGCTGGTCGAGGTCTTCGCCCGCCGGCCGCAGGTGCAGGAGCGGCTCACCTCCCAGATCGCCGACCTGCTGATGAGTAAGCTCAAACCGCGCGGCGCGGTGGTCGTGCTGGAGTGCGAGCACATGTGCATGGCGATGCGCGGCATCCAGAAGTCCGGCGCCAAGACCATCACCTCGGCGGTGCGGGGCACCCTCCAGCGCGACGCCAAGTCGCGCGCCGAGGCGATGGCCCTGATCATCCCCCGCTGACCGGCGCGGGCGACCGGCTGAGCCCGACCGGGGGTCGGCCCCGCCCGGACAGGCCCGGAACCGCTCAGCCCGCCAGGATGGCCAGCAGCAGCCCGGCCGCGACCAGCACCGCCGGGACCAGGCAGACCAGCGCGCCGAGCCGCACGGTACGGGCCACCCGCCCACCCGGCTCCGGCGGGAAGAGCCGCCCGACACCGATCCAGCCGGCCGCGAACGCGAGCGCCGGCATCGGCAGCCCGCAGATCAGCGCCGCCACGCTCGCCGCACCCGGGCCGGTCGCCACGAGCAGCGCCACCTGGATCAGCGGCACCAGCAGCGCCAGCGGCCCGTACACCAGCAGGTTGCGCAGCGGCGCCGGCCAGCTGGCCGGGCCGAGACCGCCCCGCGCCGCCATCGCGGCGTCCGCCGCGTCCGCCCAGCCCCGGGCCGCCCGAAGCGCGGCCAGCACCGCCGCCGGCCCACCGGTCATCGTCCGGGCCGCCTCGGTCACCTCCGGCGGCGTCGGCACCAGCGAGATCGGCGGTACGCCCAGCTCGCGCAGCCGGCTCTCCTGCGGCGCCAACCGGGTGCGTACCCCGGTCAGCTCCTCCCGGGCGGCCTGCACCGACCGGGCCTGCTCGCCCGCGGCGGTGGCCGCGTCCCGGCGTACCCCGTCGAGCTGGCGCGCGGCGGCCAGATAGTCGGCCCACGCGGCTGGCAGCGGGCCGACACCGGCGGCCGGCGACCCGACGCCTGCGGCCCCGCCCGGCGCCGGATCTCCGCCCGTGCGCTGCCGCCCCGGGCCTGCCTCCGTCGCCCCGCCCCGGCTCACGTCGGCACCCCCTCCTCGGCGAACGGGACCAGGACGGTGCCCCGCTCGCCCGGACCGTCCCACAGCACCGCCCGGCCGGGGCGTGGCCGCCACTCCACCGGCCGGCCGAAGACCGGCGCGAGCTGGACCCCCGGCACGTCCACCACGGCCACCGCGGCGAGCTTGTCCACCTCGCCCTCCGGCTCCAGCAGCACCGCGAACGACGGCACCGTCCGCCACCGGCCCAGCAGGTGCCGGCCGGCCGCCGGGCCCTCCCGCAGCAGGGCCCGCAGCAGGTCCGTGGGCAGCTGCTCCGGCGTCGGCACGTCCAACCCGAAAACCACCAAATAGGCCGGTCCGCTGCCGGCCACGGCGGCACGCAGGCCCACCGAGTCGACCGTCTCGACCGGGTGGCGGCCGGCCAGCTCGGCCGCCAGCTCCTCGGCCAGCGGCCGCTCCGCTTCGTCCGGCGCGGCCACCACGAACCGGGCGCCACCGGGTGGATGGTGGGCGGCGATGCTGCGCGCCGCGGTCAGCAGGAGCCGGGCCGCCTCCGGGCCCGGGCCGAGGACGGCCAGGTTGCGCCCGGGGGTGGGACCGAGCGGCACCGCCACCGTGGACCGGGACACGTCCACCGCGCGGCCCAGCAGGGCGGCGGTACCGGGCGACCGCCCGGCGAGCGCCGCCCGGTACCGGGGATCGTTGCGCAGCAGCGGGCGCGCATACCCGGCGAAGACCACGGGCGGTGCGGACCCCTCCGGCCGGGCCGCCCAGAGCCGGTGGCGCAGTTCCGCCACGGTGTCCGGGTGGTCCTGCGGATCCGGGAACCGGACCATCCGCTCATGCCCGCGGGTGGCGCCCCGGGGGCCGCCGAGCCCGCCGGCCGTGTTCACCACCGCGCTGCCCACCGGCAGCCCGGCCGCCGCGTCGTTGGTCGGTTCCAGCACCGCGCCCCCACCCGGCAACGCCACCCGAACCGGGAACTGCCCGAGCACCGAGTCCCGGTGCCCACCATCGGTACGCGAGCCCAACCCCAGGTCACCCTCACCGGCCAGGACCAGGTGAACCCCGTGCGCGCGGCCGGCGCGGGCCAGCGCGTCCAGCCGGGCGGCGGCGTCGGCGGCCAGCCGGTCCCGCTCCGCGAAGAGCAGCGGAAGGTTGTCGAGCACGCAGACGATCCGTGGCATGAGGCGGTGCTGCCGCAGCTCCGCGAAACGCTGCCCGCCGGCCCGGCCGCCGGCCTCCTCGCGACGGCGCACCTCCGCCGTCAACTGGTCGAACAGATCGAGCACGTACTCCCGGTCCGCAGCCATCGCGGCGGCCCGCACCTGCGGAACCCACGAGCGGTCCCGCTCGGTCTGGAGAAACTCCACGAAGGACTCGCCCGCGCCGAGATCCACCAGGTAGAGGGACAGCTCATCCGGGCCGTACCGGGCGGCCAGCCCGAGCAGCGCGGTGGTGAGGAAGGTCGACCGGCCGGTGCCCGACCGGCCGCTGACCAGCCAATGCGGGGTCAGCTCGGTGAAGCCCAGCGGCACCGGCCGCCCACCGGCGTCGCCCACCGTGGTGGTGAGCCCGTCGACCGAACTGCCCGCCCAGAGCTCATCGTCGGACGCCGGCAGCAGATCGGTTAGGGAGAGCCGGGACCCCGCCTCCGCCTGCGCGGCGAGCCTGCGGCAGACCGCCTCGACGAGATCAGCGGGCGGGTCCGCCTCGATGAAGACCGGGGAGTTCAACCCACCCGGCGGGTCCGCGCCCGGACCGGCGAACGAACGGTCAGGCGGATCCCCGAGCAGCGCGTACGTGGTCCGCATCGCGAGTGCGGTGGCCTGCGGCAGCGGTGGCCGGCCGGCGTACCGGCCCGCCGGTGGCCAGCCGGCCACCACCAGGTGCAGCCCGGCGGACCGGCCCGGCTCGGCCAGGGCCTCGATCCGGGCCAGGTCGGTGGAGCCGGTCGACTCGGGCAGCGCGGCGAGCACCAGCAGCAACGTGCGATCGTGCCGGCGCCGCCCGCTCGCCCCCGGGCGCACCCACTGCTCCGCCTCGGTCAGCACGGCCCGCAGGCCGGCGACGTCGACCGCCGGTGGCGGTAGCAGACCGGCGTCGGCGAGCGCCGCGAACGGCGCCAGCGTCCCGCCCGCCGCGTCCACCGCCCGGACCAGCAGCGCCCCGGCGGGAGTCGCCGCCAACAACCGCAGCAGTACGGCCCGGAGCAGCCCCGCCACCCGGGGATCCCGGGCGTCCACGTCCACGGTGAGATGACCCGTGCCGAGCAGCGGAACCACGGCGGGGAAGCGGGCGTCGTCCAGCGGCGCCGCGGTGCCGACCCGGACGAACGCCGGCGGACCCCCACCGGCCGGCGTGCTCGGGTCGACCGTCTCCAGGGGAGCGCCAGCCCACCCTGGGGCCAGCACCGCCGCCGCGGACCGCAGCCGGTCGGCCAGCTCGTACTGGCGGCGCTGGTCGGCGGGGGCGGGCCGGGTGTCGTCGAGGATGCCGGCGGCGGCGATCGCGGTGGCGGCGGCGCGCCGGTGCAGGGTGGCGGCCCGGTTCGTCCGCGCCTTCGGACCGGCCACCGCGTCCACCCCCTCTGCCGAGGTTGGCAACCCTCCCCGCCGCAGAGACGGTAACCCAGGTGGGGCCGCTCCTTGCGGATGCGCGACCACGCGGCGCCGCTGATGTCGTGGATCTCACCCGTGGGGGGGGTTCCGTCACGATCCGCTGCATCTGGGCCATTGGGTCTGCCGTGCCCAGCCGTTAGCCTCAGGAGGTGGAATCAGTGCAGCCCCCCGCCGGTTCCCAGGTCTCCCGCGTACCGGCGCAACGGCCCCCCTCCGACCAGTTGGCGCCGCCGCCCGCAGCGCCGGCGCCGGAGCGGCCACGACGGCGGGCGCGCACCGTGTTGACGGTGGTCGCGGTGGTCCTCGCGGCGCTCTGCCTCGGCGGGTCGGCCACCGGGTACGTCCTCTACGACCGCGCCACCACACCCGACCGCAGCGCTCCGGACGTTGCGGTCGTCAACTACCTGCAGGCGTCACTCGTCTCACGGGATGCGAGCCGCGCTGCACTTTTCACCTGTGGCAGCCCTGTCCGCTCTGTCGAAGACTTCCGTGCTCAGATCGAACGACGCGAGCAGGAGTTGAACGTAGGTTTTTCCATCAACATCGAGAGCGTCGTCGTCTCAAGGGACAAACCTTCCAGTGCAACCGTTACAGCGGTCATCCGGCGAAGTGCCTCCGTAGATGGTGTGCAGCAGAGCCTTACTGACGAATGGCGGTTCCAGGTGGAGGACAGGGAAGGCTGGCGGGTCTGCGACGGGTCCCCGACCGCATGATCCCGCTATTCGATCCAGAGCAGGTGGACGGGAACTTCCAAGGTGGTCGGTGACTGCCCCCGCCAGGCCCACCGATACCACTCCAGCTCCGGCGTGACCCGGACACAGATGTCGCCGTCGGCGCCCGAGTAGGTCTCGGTGACAGCCCGCAGGTCACGGTGCTCGACGGATTGGACGACGTGCACCACCCGCCGCCCGGTCACGGTGTCCGCCTCGAAGACCGGGGTCGGCGTGCGGTGCGCCGGGGCGTCCAGCGAGACCAGCCGGATCCCGTTGTGCCGGGGCGACGCCCCGGCTGGCCGGCGTGGTCCCACCGTCTCCACCCAGACCCGCTCCACCGGGACGAGTGGGGCGAAGACCTCCACCTGGTCGGACTCCGCGCGGTACCACTCGTGCTCTGGGATGACCGGGACGTAGGTGCGGCTGCCCTGCACCACGCGATCGTCAGCGCGCAGGTCGCCGCGCCAGCCCAGCCCGGGCAGGCCGACCAGGACGCGTCGCCCGCGTAGCTCCACCCGGGCGGTGGCCGGCACGACCTCGATCGGCCGGGGCGGCAGCGGTGCCCAGTCCGGCTGGTCGGCGAACGGGTCCGGCAGCGGCTCGTTCATGTCGAAAGCGTCTCAGCCGGCGCCTTTGAGGGGCGCGCCCTGCGACCGCATGAACGGCACCGGGTCGATCGCGCCCCGGCTGGTTCGGTCGCCGTCGGTGTGCACCTCGAAGTGCAGGTGGGGGCCGGAGGAGTTGCCGCTGCTGCCGACCTCACCGATGACCTCGCCCGCCTGCACCAGCTGCCCGACGGATACGCGGGGCTTGCTCACCATGTGGCAGTAGCGGGTGATCATCTGGCCGGCGTGCAGGATGTCGACGAACCAACCGCAGCCGCCCTTGCCGGAATGGCCGTCCACGTCACAGCTCAGTCGACCCCGATCGTCCGGATCGCACCGGGCGACGAGCACGCGGCCGGTCGCGGCGGACCGGATCAGGGTGCCCTTCGGGGCCGCGATGTCCACGCCGTTGTGGCCCGGTCGGCTCGCCGTGCGGAAGCCGGATCCCACGCCCCCCGGGATCGGGGCGGTCCAGCCGGAGGCCGCGATCTTGCCGCCCGCCGCCGCGTCGCAGACCTGCTGCCCGCCGATCAGCACCGTCCGGGCGGCGCCGCCCGCCAGCGCGTTGACGATCCGCGCGGCGAGCTCCTCGTGCTTGGCGTAGGCGTCGGGGAAGGCGCTGACCTGCACGGCCTGGGCCGCCCTGCTGAGCGGCATCCGTTCCCAACCGGGCACCGTGACCAGCTTCTCGTAGAACTTCCGGGCGGCGTACTCGGGAGTCATCCGCTGCGCAACGCTGCCCCACCCGGCGCGCTGCTGGAACAGGCCGACGGAGTCGTGGTCGGCCCCGACGCCCTCGTTGGGCAGGTTCCGGGACTCCCCGACCGTGCGGTTGGCCAGGTTGCGGAGCCGGGACTCCTGCATCGCCGTCGCGACGGCGATCACCCAGCCGCGGGGCGGCACCTTCATCTCCTGCCCGACCTTGATGATCCGGGCCGCGTTGCGGAGTTGGATGTCGCCGTACTGCGAGATCCGGGGCATGTCGCCGGTCACGTCGACCCGGAAGTCCTCCGTGCACTCCTGACCGGCCAGCTTCATCTGGTCCGTCGAGTCACCGCCCAGTTCGGTGAGGAAGAACGCGCCGGCGCCGCCGGTGCAGCAGAGCAGGGCCAGGGCCGCCGTGAGCGCGGCGGCGAGGGCGCCGAGCCGGAAGGGTCGGCGGCGGGGCCGGATCTCGTCGCTCATTCCTGCTCCCAGTCCACCGCGTCCACCAGCCACCGCCCGTCCGGGGCCACCAGTTCCAGCCGGAGCCGCCCGGTGTCGAACGGCACCAGCACTTCGACAAAGGTCTCCGAGCGGGGCCGCAGGGTCGCCGCCTGACTCATCTGGGCGGCCGGTACCCCGGCCGGGTCGGCGCCGGCGAGCTTCTCGACCAGTGCGGGCGTGGAGAGCGGGCGCAGGCCCGCATGCCACTGCTCGGCGGTCATGCCCGGCTCGCCGAGCCAGGCGGTGACGAAGCGGTCGGCGGTCTGCTCGGGGGTCAGCTCACCCGCCCGGGTGACCGGCAAGGGCGGTGCGGCCGTGGATATCGCGCCGTCGTCGCCGGCCGTCGGATCCACGGTCGTGATCGGCTGGCTGGGGCGGTTGCTCAGGCCGGCCGCCGGGTCGCCGGGGCCGGCGACCAGCCGGGCCGCCCCGATGACGCCGAACACCACCACGGCGAGCGCGAGCGCGATTCCCAGCCGGGACCGCAGCAACCGGGTGACCAGGAACTCGACCGCCCGTCGCACCGCACTCACCGTGCCTCGGAGCGGATCCGCCGGCCGGGCCGTTCCGGCTCGCGCTCGGCGGGGCCCGGACGGTAGATGGCGAAGGACGGGTTCTCTTCGGGCACGTCCGGCTCGGTCCAGGCGGCCGGCTGCCGCCGCCGGGGCCTCGGGGCGACCGGGCGGGCCGCCGGGGCACCCTCCTCCGACCCCCCGCCCTCGTCCGTCCGCTCCCGGCCGTCCGGGCGCTGCCGCTGGTCGCCGCCCCCGGTGGTGGCGTGCACCAGATCCTCCCGCCGGGCTTCCGGGCGCAGCGTGGTCTGTTCGGCCACGGCACCGCGCCGGCGGCCCATCGCGGGTTCGGCGGTGCCGCCCGGCTCCGCCACGTCGAGCCGCGCCGCGGTGCGCATGTCCCGGAAGAAGCGCCGGTGCCAGGAGCCCGCCGAGCTGACCGCCTCGCTGCTGTCCTTGCCGCCGAGCTGGGTGATCCGCCGGTATGGGCGTAGCAGCAGCCAGCCGACTACCCCACAGAGCCAGACCAGCACCACCTGGAGCCAGCCCGGCAGGGTCGGTGTGCTCATGATCAGATCAACCGCGAAGAGGTAGATCGCCGCCCCGGTGCCGAAGATGGCGATGTTGAAGACGGCGGCCACCACCGCGTTCGCCAGCCGGCGCAGCCCGGCACTGGCCGGGCGCAGCAGGCCCACCGTGCCGAGGATCGGGGCGGCGATCACGGCCCAGCGGAAGATCAGGAAACCGAGCAGGACGAGCAGCGAGGCGGTCAGGTCGAACATCGCGAAGAGCACCGAGGCGAGCACCGCGATGAACCCGGCCCCCACCCGTTCCATGTCCCGGACGCCCTGGAGGTATTCGTACGCCTCCGGATCTTCGTTTCGGATCTGCTCTGCGACCTTCATCCACTGCTGCTGCTTCGCTTCGAAGGTGGCTTGTCGGGTTGCGGGGTTCGCGCGGATGGACTTGACCTCACCCCAGGTGAGAGAGCGTGCGTCGTAGAGTGCGGGTCCATACTTTCTTGCGGTCTCGCTGTCCGCTGAGCCTAAGACGCCACGGAGCCAGTTGCGGTAGAGCATTGATTCGGTGGCGGTATCGCTGGCTCGGACGGCGGGTGGTCGCAGGTCCTTGCATCGGTCCGGGTCCGGGTCGATGCATCGCCCGGGTTCGGGGTCCTTCGCCTGCGGGCCCACGGCGTCGTGGACCACGCCGAGCGTGGTGATGAGCGTGCCGTCGGCGATGTTCGCCGATTTCACCGGCCAGGCGGCCAGGGCGGTGACCGCGACCATCACCAGCAGGGCCCAGCCCGCCGTGGTCATCGCGTTGCTCATGTCCGACTGCCGGGAGCGCCAGAGCAGGTAGAGCCCGACCACGCAGAGGGTGATGATGCCGAAGACGCTGAACACCTTCTGGTAGACGGCCTTGGTCGCCTGGTCCACCAGCGGGTCAGCCCATCCCCACATCGACCGGGGGTCCCATGCCCGCTCCCGCAAGGCATTGGAAGCGCCGATCACTGCCGTGGCAATCATGAACTCGCCGTTGGCGATCGTCGTGGTGAACTTGTAGTCCGGATGCAGCACCGTGGCGGCGCAGCCGATGTCGTACGTCGTGTAGCTGTACCCGGCATACCCGTAGAGGCTGTACCGCCCGGTCACGACGGACGGTTCCTGTGGCGGCGAGCCTGCGAACCAACCGGCCAGACCGGCATCGGGGGCTCCAGGGGTCGGCGCATCGAGGCACTCTGCTCGTGATACGGACACATCCTTGAGCTTCGCGACACAGGCCCGGAAGTCGGCCTGCCACTGCTCAGTGGTGCAGAGGTCGGCTGGTGCCTGGACGGACACTGATGCGGGCGCCGCGGCGGACGCGGGTGCGGCGCCGATCGCGGGCCAACCGATCGTGGCCCCGGCGATCACGCCGAGCGCGAGCAGGAACGCCGTGATCCGTGCCCGGGCCCCGGCCATGTCACGCCTCCAGATCCGACAGGACGCTCGGCAGTACGCCGGCCGCTGCGGCGATCGCGGCGGGAGTGGTGTCGAGGTGCTCCAGCAGCCCGTCGACGTACGACACGTCGACCCGGACCTTCTGCACCCGCCCGTCGACGTCGCGCATGACGAACTCCCGGAAGCCGAGGCGGGCGGCCGAGGCGGTGTCGGCGGTGGAGAGCGAGGCCAGGGTGGCCTCGTAGCCGTCGTTGACCGGCACCCGCAGCAGGCGCAGCGCCTCGGAGGCGATCTCCGCGTCCTCGGCGATCCGGCCGACGAAGACGGTGGAGACGAGGTTCTGCACGTCGAGGCCGAGGATGTCGCGCGGGTTCTGCGAGGCGACCAGGGCGGCCAGGTTCCATTTGCGGGAGTCGCGGGCGAGCCGGACCAGGAAGGAACGCCCGGAGCGCCAGCCCTCCATGAAGTGCGCCTCGTCCAGGCCGACCAGCTTCCGAGACGACATCGACCCGCCGTAGCAGCGGCGGACCGCGAGCCGGTGCGCCGTGTGCAGCATCGGCAGGGCGAGCGATTCCTCGGCCGACCAGTACTCCCGCTCGATCTTCAGGTCGGGCAGCCGTAGCCCGGCCATGGTGATCACGGTGAGCGCCGCGTCGGGGCCGAGCAGCCCCTCCGGCGGCCGGCCGAAGAAGAGCATGGCCAGCGGCATCTCGGCGGTGTCCTGCAGCAGGTTGGCCAGTTCCCGGCCGGCGTCGTCGTCGAGCTGCGCCAGGCAGGTGACCACGTCGTCGAGAGTGGAGGTCTCCTCCGCCGGCACCTGGCGTACGGCGTGCCGGAACAGGGTGGCGGTGGACGCCTCGCGGGCCACCTGCGGGGGCACCAGCATCATGCAGATGTCCTGCACCAGCATCCGCCGCTCGGCCCGGGCGTTGGAGACCGCGATCTCGAACTCCCGGTCGCCCGCGGGCCCGCTGCCGAACTCGCTGCGCAGCGGCGTCGGGATCAGCGAGTACGGCGCCAGGGTGCCGTGCTCGGAGCCGGTCAGGTTGAGTACCCGGGCGTACGGCCGCAACTCCGGCATGGCGCAGAGCCGGGCCAGCGGGCCGGACGGGTCGAGCAGCGTCACCTGGACGCCGCGGCGGGCGGCCAGGTAGCCCAGCGCGCCGAGCAGGGTGGACTTGCCGCCGCCCGGCTCGGCGACGAAGACCGCGAGCCCGGAGCGCTCGCGTACCTCCATCGGGTAGTGCAGGTCGAGGAAGACCGGCCGGCGGCAGGTGCCGGCGGTACGCCCGATCAGGTCGCCGCGCCGGTCGCCGACCGTGGAGGCGGCCTGGGGCAGCGCGGCGGCGAGCAGCGTGACCGGCATCCGCCGGACGTAGCCGGTGTTGGCGATCGGCTCGCCGGGGATGAACTCCCGGGCCAGCCAGTCCTGGTTCTTCGGGTGCTGCAGGGAGATGCGCAGTTCCCGGGAGTAGAGCTGGATCAGCCGGCGGGCGCGCTCCAGGCACTCCTCCCGGGTCCGGCCGCCGACCGCGAACCGGTGCCAGCCGTGCGCCCGGGCCGAGTCCACCGGCAGCCCGGTGGTCATCTCGTCGCCGATCACCAGCGCCCGCTTGGCCAGCCGCTCCAGCTCGGGTGGGGCGTCGATGCCGTGTTCGGCGTAGTCGAGCTGCTGGGAGCGGATCATCCGCAGCCGGTGCTCGAGGTTGCGGAAGGAGTCGCCGGAGCCGAGGATGTCGACCCGGGTGGAGAGCTCCATCGGCCAGGGCAGCCGTTCGTGGAAGTGCAGCCAGGGCTCGTGCCGCTCGGGGATCTCCAGCGGTTCCATCCGGCCGACCGTCAGCACGGCGACGTGCCGCTCCTCGCCGGTCATCCGGTTGACCAGCTTGACCGTCGAGCCGTACGGGGTGCGGTAGCGCTCGACCTGCTCGGTGAGGGCGAGCAGGTCACCGCGTTCCCACCGCCCGTCGGTGACCGGCGAGAGGGTGCCGGGCGGCGCCATGCAGAGCGCGACCGAGCGGTAGAGCAGCCACTCCAGCTCCTGCGCGGTGACCCGCCGCCCGCGCATGCCGAAGGCGCCGAGCACCTCGTCGAACTGTTCGACCGTGCGGCCGAGCCGCCGGCGCTCGCTCTCGGCCACGCCGCGACCGAAGGTGCGCAGCAGCCGCTCGGTGAGCGAGTCGCCGAGGGAGCGGCGGGCGAAGGTGACACCGAGGTACGTCTGCCCCTCGGCGTGGTTGACGGAGAGCAGGTGCCGCTGCGCGGCCACCAGGTGGTCGGCCCAGCCGGGGGTGGCGGCGACGTCGGGCAGGGGGGTGG
>NZ_POUB01000085.1 GCF_003236335.1 Micromonospora deserti | reverse complement strand
CCGGCCAGCGCCTGCTCGCGATGGCCACCTGCATCTGGCACAACACCAACATCGGCGAACCCAGAAAACGATCACTCATCGCGTACGACCATTGACCAGCCAGGACATCGGACTCAATCATCTAGGCTAGGCGGACGCACCGTTCCGATCTCGTGGACGAGTTGGGGATTGGGAGGCGACGAGACCGTCTCCATAGGCGACTGGGATCGCGCCGAGCGACCGGAGGTAGTCGTGGTTGTGTTCGCTTGCGGTGCCGATGACGGTGGCCCCCCAGAGACGAGCAAGTTGCACGGCCATGGTGCCCACACCGCCGGCGGCGGCGTGGATCAGAACGGTGTCACCAGGCTGGACCGCGATTTGGCGTAGTGCGGTGTAGGCGGTCTGGCCGACCGCGGGGAGGCCGCCGGCGACCGTCCACGGCATGTCGGCGGGCTTACGCACCACGTCGGCGGCGTTGACGAGCACATATTCGGCATAGGCCTGGCCGGTCGCCGAGCCGAGAACCTCATCGCCGGTCACGAAGCCGGCCACGCCGTCCCCGACCTGGTCGATGATGCCCGCGTATTCGTTGCCGAGGCGGCACGGAAATTTGATGGGCATGGTGGCGGCGAAGTCGCCGCGCCGCAGTTTGACGTCGACGGGATTGACGCCGGCGGCCTTGACCCGGACGCGGACTTGGCCAGCTTCGGCAAGTGGTGGGTCGATGTCGATGGGGTGTAGCACATCGGGGCCGCCGTAGGCGGAGAACGCGATCGCCATGGCCATCGGGATGCTCCTATGAGAGTGCTGATCAAGCAGGGTAGGGCTGGGTGGCGCGGGCGGCACGCAGTGCCCGCCACCACCAGCCGACGCAGACGCTAGCGAGCGGCCCTCACCTATCGCCTCGGTCACCTGACTGGCGTGATCCCCAGGTACATCAGTCACCTGACAGAGGCGGCGGCCATAGTGCTGTTCGTAGCGTCCGGGCCATGACCAAACGACACCCGTCCGGCGGAAGATGGGCCACTACATGGGCGGACAAGGCGTGACCGAGCAGGACCCGTTGCGGCAGGCTGCGAGCCGAGACACCGGGAAGCCGTCCCTGACCGACACCCCCGCGTCGGCGGAACGACTGGATCCGGCGCTACTCAAGCTTGCCGGGATCGTGCTCTTCGGTGCGGTGGCCGCGCTGCTGGACACCACGATCATCAGCGTCGCGCTGGATCAACTCGGCGAGGCTTTCACCGTGCCTGTTTCCACCGTGCAATGGGTATCCACGGCCTACCTGCTCGCGATGGCCCTGGTCATCCCACTCACTGGATGGTGCGTCGATCGCTTCGGCGCCAAGACGACCTGGCTATCGGTGCTGACACTGTTCCTCGCCGGTTCCGTGCTGTGCGGTACCGCCTGGTCGGCAGGCAGCTTGATCGCCTTCCGTGTAGTGCAGGGGCTCGGCGCCGGGATGATTCTGCCGCTGACCCAGGTCATCCTGGCGCAGGCCGCCGGCTCTCGGCGCTTCGGCCGGGTCATGGCGTTGACCGCCGTCCCCGGGAACCTCATTCCCATCGTTGGGCCGGTGCTCGGTGGTGTCATCTTGAACGGGCTGTCCTGGCGTTGGATCTTCCTGATCAACGTGCCCGTCTGCCTGCTCGCCATCGTGCTGGCCTGACGGAGCCTTCCGGCCGACCCGGCGGGCGGCCGCCAGCCACTTGATGTGCTCGGCCTCGCCTTGCTCTCACCGGCCGTCGTGGCCATGGTCTACGGCCTGTCCCGGGCGGGTGAGGAGTCCAGTTTCGCCGCCACCGGTGTGGCCGTACCGATCGTGATCGGTCTCGCCCTGCTTACGGTGTTCGTCGCGCACGCCCTACGCACGACCAAAGATCCGATCGTCGACGTACGCCTATTCGGATACCGGTCGTTCAGCGCGTCCGCCACGCTGATGTTCCTGTCGGGCGCGGCGCTCTACGGTCCGCTGTTCCTGCTGCCGCTCTACTACCAACAGGTCCGTGGGTTCGACCCACTCACCACAGGCCTCGCCCTCGCCCCCCAAGGCATCGGCACCGCCCTCGCCCTGGCCGTCGTCGGCCCCCTGGCCGACCGGATCGGTGCCAGACCGCTAGTAGCCGTCGGTGCGTTGATCACCACCGTCGGCACGCTCGCCTACACCCAGCTTCCAGCCAACCCCAACGACGTCCTGCTCAGCGCGTCCTTGCTGCTGCGTGGCATCGGCCTGGGCGCTGTGGGAGTGCCCACGATGGCAGCCGCCTACCAGCAGCTACCGCACTCCGCGATCCCCCGGGCGACCAGCGCCACCAACGTCATCCAGCGCCTTGGTGCATCCTTCGGCACCGCGGTCGTCGCGCTGATCCTCCAACAACAGATCAGCGACCACGCGACCGGCACCGACGCGTACGCGACCACCTTCTGGTGGTCACTCGGGTCCGTCCTCCTGCTCCTCCCACTCGCTACCCTCCTACCTCGCCGAAACCAAGGAAGGGCCGACAACCGCCACGACACCGATCAGCAACGTAACTGACCGTCACACATCCGACCCGGCCAACACAGCAACCGCCGCAGCGGTTCGGCTGACCTATCCCAGCCTCCGGGCCGTGCCCCGTTACCCCCCGCACCTGCCAGCTCGTGCCTTCGCTGGTCCGGGTAAGCGGGCGCACGCCATGGTCCGGCAGAAGCGCGATCTCCCCGCCGTATCGCTGCTCCAAGAATCTGGCTGACGGGTGTGACCTGAGGCAGGTCACACCCGCCGATAGATGATCGGCTGGGCGGCGACACCGTTGGCCTTGAAATTGGCCAGCACGAAGCTGCGGAACGTCGGCCGGAAGATCAGGCTGGGCAGGAAGGTCCGCCAGTTCGGCCAGCTCGCGTGGTTGACGAGCCCGTAGTCGGCGGGTTCACCCTCCAGCGGCTGCATCAGTGCGGAGTTGGGCAGCGCGGTCTTGGCCTGGAACCACCCGGCGGTGTACTGCCACACCTTCAGCAGCGTCTCGCGGTCGTCGGCGTAGAAGTAGTTGAACAGAAAGCAATGGTCCTGGCCGTGGTTCACGTCTCCGAGCCGGCCGGCGTTACTCGCGACGATCTGGTGGGTACGGCGAGCCGCCGCGCCCATGGTCTCGGCAAGCTCCTTGTAGACGGCACTCTCACGCACTGCCAGCGCGGCATCCACGGACTCGGAACGAATCAGCACCGCGACGTCATAGCGCGCCGGCCGGATGCCCCTTGCGGCCAGCAGTTCGTCGCCCTCACCAGGCGTACGCAGGACGGCGCGGAACACGTTCGCCTCGCGCGCTTCGATGCGCGCGGCCAGGGCCTTGAGTCTGGCGGGCAGCTGCGGGGGAGGGGACGCGAAATAGCCGCGCCACGTGCCGACCTCGCCGGCCAGCATGAGGAAACCGTCGTCGGTCGGCGGCAGCTCCCGGGCCTTGACGGCCAGATGATCATTGATGAGCTTCACGTACCGACGCTAGCGAGAGGCCCTCGCGGATCGCCTCCGTTGCCTGACTGATGTTCCTGCCACTCATACCAGCACACCGACTGCGGTCGTCTGCGCATGGGCGTGACCTCGCTGCGTCGAAGTGTGCGTCGCGGCAGCCGGGCCGCGGATCACGTCGTCGGCCGGGCATTGACCGGCTCCTTGCGCAGATGCGGGGCGGGTGCCCTCGCGTCGCGCTCACGTCAGGCGACTGAGGTACCCCGGACGCTCACCAGTCACGTAACGGAAGCGGCCGGCATTGCGGGCTTCCTACAGTTGCGGCCATGGCCAAACGTCCCGAACCCTAATCGGCGAGCGTGATGGGCGATCCTCGCCACTGCTTTCTGCACCTGGGCGCTGCTCACGCCTCTGCAAGGTGCCGCCATCCTCGTGGTGGCCAGCGTGCTTGTCGTGTGCTGGCCTGGAACGGCTGGATGGCCTTCAGCCACGCCCGTCCGGCGAAGTCCAAGGAGAACGGCAGCTCAAGGCCGCGGAGCAGGCGGCTCACGCTCCTCAGCTAGTGCTATAGCGGCGACAAGCCATCAGTTGAGCGCATCGGCCTGGGCATCCAGGCGGTTCACCCCAGACAGATCGATCTTCGGGAGCACACCATGTCCAAGACAGTGTTGGTGACCGGCGCGTCCACCGGAATCGGCCGGGCCACCGCGCTCATGCTGGCGCGAGAGGGCTTCAGCGTCTATGCCGGGATACGCAAGGAGGCCGACGGCGAGGCGCTCGGCCCGACCGTCATCCCCATCAAACTCGACGTCACCGACACCGGTCAGATCGCGGATGCTGCGGAGCGCCTTGGCCACCTCGACGCCTTGGTGAACAATGCCGGCATCGGTGTCACCGGACCGGTGGAGTTCGTCCCGCTCGACGCGCTGCGCTGGCAGTACGAGGTCAACGTGTTCGGCCAGGTGGCCGTCACGCAGGCCATGCTGCCGATGCTGCGCGCATCGCGCGGCAGGGTGGTCACCGTCGGCTCGGTGGGCAGCTGGATCACCTTGCCGTTCGGCGGCCCGCTGTGCTCCTCCAAGCACGCCATCCGCTCGCTCAACGACGCGCTGCGCATGGAGGTCAAGCCCTGGGGCGTCCGCGCAGTTCTCATCGAGCCCGGCTCCATCCACACCGAGGCGGTCGACAAGCTTGAGGAAGAGGTGGAGCCCCGGCTGGGTTCTCTCGGTCCTGAGGGCCGGCGGCTCTACGGCGCCGCCTACCGGACCATGACGGCGGCTGGGTTACAGGAGGAGCGCTCGGGCTCGAGCCCCGATGTGGTCGCCCGCGCCGTCCTGCATGCCTTGACCGCGCGCAAACCTCGCTCCCGCTACCCGGTCGGTAAGAAGTCGCGGTTGATGAGCACGCTCGGCCGCATCGTTCCCCAGTACGCCCTCGACACCCTGCGCCTGCGCGCACTCGGTCTGTCCTGAACGGAGCACATCATCATGACCCAGCTCGCAGGGGCCGATGCCCTCACCGCGCTTGACCCCGTCTTCGCCCGCCTTGCCGTCGGCGTGGGCCACAACCTGTGGGGGCTGACCCACCTGACTATGCGCGAGAAGGCTTTCGTCTGCCTGACCGCCGACCTGTGCCATCCGCACCTGGACACCCCGTTGGCCATGCACGTCCAGATGGCTCTGACCCACGGCGTCGAACCCGAGGCGATCAGGGAGCTCTATCGCCACCTCGCGCCCTACGTCGGGTACCCCATTCTGGTCTCGGCCTTCCAGCGCTTGGCCGAGCTCGGCCTGCCCGAGGCGCAAGACACCGATCCGGTCATTTCGGTGCCACTGACCGGTCCACTGGCTCGCGCGGTGAACGATCTGAAAAAGGTGGACGCCGGCCTGGCGGCGTTCACCGAGGATCAGCTCGCCCAGCGCTGGCGCCGGCCCGGCCTCAGCATCCGCGAGCGCGCGATCGCCTGCCTGGTCGTGGATGTCCTCTACCAGACGCTCGGCGAATCCCTGCGCCTACACGCCGAACTCGCCAGGGCCGCCGGCGCCACCGATGAAACCCTGCGCGATCTGCTTCGCGGCGTTGCGGAGTTCGGCATGCCCCGGGCCTGGGCCGCCGCAGAGGCTCTATTCCGTCAGCGGACCGCCGACTGAACGTACCGGGAGTATCGGTGAAGCGCCTCGGCAAGGTCCTGCCGACGTGACCGGACCGCCACCACAATGGCACAGGACCCGAGTGGAAAACGCGGGCCATGATCGACTTAGGAACGTGCGCGCAGCACCTGGGTGTCGCTGCCCAGGCAGTCGTCGCTGCCGCCCAGCAAGTGCTCTTGCCGCAGTTCCTGCCAAACACAGACGTGTAGATCCGTACCGGGGCCCGCGAGGCCGCGCTACGGGTCGGACGGGGAGCCAAGTCGTCGACGTCAGGGATGGAACCGGCCCGCTAGGGTCGCGTCAGCTGACCTGCTGTTCAGCCGGGTCACTTCGTAAATATGCCTTGAATGTGGGCGATCCGCAGTCGTTCAACCTGAAGCTGTGCTCCTACGTCAGCTGCGACCTTTGATCGGGCGGGGAGTGTTGGCTGCGTCGATGGCTAACCTCGCGTGCATGGCCGCGTCCGGACGTGCTCACGCCGGGCGCGGGCCAGGGCGCGGATGTGCCGGTTGAGGAGCCCGTAGTAGACCAGGGTGATCAGCTTGCGGGCCGCGCCGACACCGAACAGGTCCGACATAGGCACGGCCACCCCGCATTTTGCCAGCACCGCATGCACCTGAGCCTTCAACCCAGACCGCAACGCGACCAGCTTGGCCCGGCGCCGGACCAGCTTCTGCAGCTTCCGGGTCGCCCGCGCGGTGGTCTGGACGGCCGTGATGGCCGCCGTCGACGTCCACGGCAGCCCGACGCCGACCAGACCACCGCCGGCCGCGACTCGTCTAGCCCCGGGGATCGGGATCACCGCGCCGGGGAACCCGGTGCGTGCGCGCGATCCGCGATAGCTGTCACCTGATGTCCAGGGTGGCCCGGATGGTCCGAACGGTGTTGCCGGCTCGGGCCGGGAACTTGGCCATTGATCGGCACACAGGCGGGGCAGTCGCGGCCGACGGAGGGCCTCATTGCGGGTCGGTGCTACCTGACTGCCAAGGACATCTCTTGCTCCTGCTCCGCGGCCTTGAGGTGGCGGTTCTCCTTGATGAGGAAGTAGATCAGCAAGCTGCTCATGATCAAGTGGCCGCCGGCGGTGTACAGGCCGGGGAAGTAGCCGCCCTTGATGATCGGGAAGACGAAGTGGGCGATGCCGTTGAGCAGGCCGGCACCCAACGCGTACCACCACAGGAAGAAGTTGGCTACGCGGATCTGGTAGAGCGCGCCAGCACCGGCGAAGAAGTAAAGTGCGCCGAACCCGAAGACGAAGACGAGCAGGAACTCGTTCTCCGGCCAGTCGCGTGGTGAGTTGAACAGTTCGACGATCTCGTGGGGGAAGCCGCCGGTGTACTCCTCGGCCATATGGATGAGCTGAAAGCCGACCGCGCATAGGTAGACGGCGATCACTTTTCTTGACTTCACCGGGCGGGTGTAGCTGAAGGCCATCCAGCCGCTCCAGCCCAGCACGCTCGCCGCGACGAGCACCGCGGCGCCCTGTAGGGGGAGGGTAAGCAGTGCCCAGACGCAGAAGGCCACGGCCAGGATCGCCATGACGGTTGCCGAGTAGGGTTCAGGTCGTTTGATCATGACCCGGACCCTACGAACAGCGCGATGGCCACCGCCTCTGTCACGTGACTGATGTGCCTGGGGATCACGCCAGTCAGCTGACCGAGGCGATAGGTGAGGGTCGCTCGCTAACGTCTGGGTCCATGAAGTTGATCAACGACCGTGCCGCGCTCCTCCTCATACCGTGCATAGTCGCGCTCCTTGCCGTGCTGTCTCTGGCCGCTCCGGCCCGTGCGCATGTGGTCGAGGCCGGAGCCGATCTGCGGGTGACGCAGACCTTCGCGGCGGGCGAGGTCACGCTTGTCGTCGCCGGGGTCTCCCGCGTCCCGGCGCCGCTGCGGGTGAGCGCGCAGGCCTTGCGCCCGACGGCCTTGGGGTTGGAGCTGGAACTGCGCTCGCTGACCGATGGGAGCCAATCGACCGGTTCCATCCGGGTCGGGCGGGATCCCGCCTCGCTGCGGGCCAGCCACGCCGGCCCGTACGAGCTGCGGGTGCGTGCCGGCGACGAGGTCTCGGTGATTCCGTTTCGGGTGCTGGTTCCGCGCAGCGCTTCCTGGACGATGGTGATGGACGGTGCCTTCCTGCTGGCTGGGGTGCTGGTGGTGGGCGGTGTGCTAACCCGCCGAATGTCCCGGATCGTCGTGGGCAGCGCGAGTGCGGCCACGGCGGTCGCGGTCGTGGTGATGCTGTTGGCGCCGTACCTGCCCGCCGCCCAGCCGGAGGGCGCCGCGCCCGTGGCCGAGCTCGGGCGGCCGTACGCGCAGGGCCGGTTCTCGACGCTGCCTGCCCGACCCGCCACGGGCGCCGAGTTCACCTTGACCCTGCGGCTCGCCGATGGCGCGACCGGGCAGCCAGTGGACGACCTCGCCATTCACCACGAGGCTCCCGCGCATCTGATCGTCAGCAGCGAGGACGGCGCGGTCTTCCGGCACGTGCACCCGTTGCGGACAGCGCCGGGGGTGCTGACGGTACGGCTGCGCGTCCCGCAACCGGGCCGCTACCTCGCCTACGCCGAGATCGAGCGTCAGAAGTCGGGCGGGCAGCTCGTCTCCGGCGCCTTCGAGGTTTCCGGTGCGGCCGAGCTCGCCTCCTCGCCCGGAGAGACGGTCGTCCCCTACCTCACCCCGACAGCACCGACCGCCGGGAGCCCGGTGACCATCGAGATCACCCCCGAGGGGCCGATCCAGACCTGGCTGGGCATGCCCGGCCACCTGATCGTCAGGAGCGAGGACGGCGTCCACCTGGCGCACGCGCACGGGACAGCGGCAGCCGACTCCGTGCTGAGCTTCACACTCACGCTGCCGGAACCGGGCCGCTACCTGGCGTGGGCCCAGTACGCCATTGGAGGTCGGCTGGTGACACGGTCCTTCGCCGTGGCGGTGGACCGGTGAGGCGCCCGCGGATCTTGATTGCCATCTGCCTGCTCGTCGCTGGTGGGCTGTTCTTCGTCACAGCGAGCTGGCCGGGCAGCGGCCTGGCGAGCGTGAAGGTGGCCGGCGATCGGTACTCCGTCGCCGTGCTGCCGGCCGATCCCGTCGAGGTGCGGGTGACCTCGGGCAGGGCCGAAGCGGTCACCCTGGCGGCGGTCATGCCGAGCATGGGCCACGCCCGGCCGCCGGTCGGCACCGTCCAGACCGACGTCGGCCGCTTCGTCGCCGAGGAGGACATGTTCGCCATGGACGGCGTATGGGAGGTGTCGATCACTCTCTCCGGCGCAGAGGGGCGGGAGGTGATCACCTTCAGCACGGTTGTCAGCAGGTAGTTCAGTCATCTGACGGAGGCGAGCCGGGAGGTAACCGGGCTAGCGTCGGCCGCGTGAACTCGCGATCGTCTACGGCAGGGCGTGACTCACCCTGGCCAGCTCGGCGCGGGAGGTGACGCCTAGCTTGGGAAAAGCCTTGTAGAGGTGGGAGGCGACCGTCCGCGGGCTCAGGAAAAGCTGCGCGCCGATCTCACGATTGGACGCGCCCGTGACGGCCAGCCGTACCACCTGAAGCTCCTGCGGGGTAAGCGTGGCCAGCGAACCCGCGGCCGCGGAACGGTCCGGCAGGGACAGCCCGGCAGCGCGCAGCTCGGCGGCCGCGCGTGCGGACCAGGGTGCCGCGCCGATCCGGTCGAAGGCCTCCATGGCGGCCTGCAGCTGCACGCGCGCCTCGACGCGACCCTTGTGACGGCGCAGCCACTCCCCGTAGACCAGGCGGGTGTGTGCCTCTTCGAAGGGCTGACCGCCTTGGGCGTGAAAGAAAAGCGCCCGCTCGTACAGCCCGCCCGCCGCGTCCTCCGGAGCCAGCAGCGCTCGGACTCGATGGAGAACGGCGAGCGGTGTGGCCTGGCCGGTCGCCTCTGCCCACTCCGCGTACGTCCTCAGCCGCTCCAGCGCGCGCTGCGGGTCTCCCACACGTACGGCGGCCTCGACGTAGTGCGGCCAGTAGTACCGCCAGAGGAAGGCGTGACGCGTGGGACCCGTCATCGCCCCGTCGACCCGGTCCAGCACGGCTTCGTAGCGGCCAAGCCCGAAGTCGAGGATCACCCGCGCGCACTCGGCCCAGCAAGCTCCCGGCATCCAGTGGCGGTGGTCGACGTTGCGGATCGCCTGCTCCGCCATGACCATGCACTCCTGCTCGGCGCCGGCGGCAGCGGACAGCCAAGCGCGCACGCCGGCGAGGTAGCCGCGCCACATCGGCTGGCCGATGTCGGCGGCCAGCACCATCCCCTCGGCCGCCGTGGCGCGCGCCGCGGGATGCCTGCCGCCCAACAGCTGGGCGATGGCCAGCAGCGTCATCGCCTGCGGCATGCGTCCCAGCCGTCCCTGCGCCCGGCAGTCCTCGACGAGCTCGGCCGCGCCCTTGAGCATGCCGGCGTGATCGGCGCGGGCGAGGGCCTGGAAGAGGATAATAAAGCGCAGCTCGGAGGGCAGGTGATCGGCCTTGTCCAGCAGGCGGTAGGCGTGCGTGGTCACCGGCTCACCCGCCAGGATCTGGCGGAAGGCACTGTTAAACGTGCGCACCACGGCCGGCAACCCCTCGCCGTCCGGGCTGAGTTCCTCGGTACGGCGGGCCAGCGTCACCTGGTCGGGGTGGGTGGCACTGGCCCAGGTGTAGTAGCCGGCCAGGCCGAGCAGGGACAGCCTGGTGGCTAGGTCCTCGGCCGCCTCGACCCCTTCGTGCAGCAGACGGACGGCCTCCAGCGGCCGGCCGGCCTCGATTTCCAGCTTCGCGCGTACGTGGGCGAACTCGGCCCGCACAGCCCCCTTCAGCGTCGTGGTCTCGGCGAGGTGTAGCGCCTTGCCCACCAGTTCACCCGCGCGCAGCCACAGGCCGGCCTCGGCCGCGGCCTCGGCGGCCGCCGTCCACCGGCGTGCGGCTTCAGCGGGATCGGCGGACAGTTCCGCAGCCCGGGCGTAGGCCGCCGACACCGCCGTCTGCCCGCCGCGCAGCCGGGCGCGCAAGGCCAGGCTCTCCAGTTGCCCGGCCACCTGCTCGTCGGGACGCAGGGCGACGGCAGCCAGGTGCCAGGCTCGCCGGTCGTCATCGACCGCCTCGGCCAGCGCCCGGTGCGCGGCCATCCGGACGGCGATGTCGCAGGCCAACAGCACCGCGGTACGCACCAGCGGATGATGGAAGACGACGCCCGCCGCGGACACCCGGACCAGGCCGGCGCGCTCGGCTTCGGCGAGGTCTTCCAGCGAGGCGCCGAGCCGGCCGACGGCGCGTGCCAGCACGTCCAGCTCGTCGTGGTGATCGAGGGCTGCCACCAGCAAGCAGGAGCGGGTGGGCTCGGGAAGTGCCGAGATGCGGTCGCGGAATCCGATCAGCACCCTGTCCGTCACCGGCTGCGCCTTGCTGAGGGAGAAGGACAGCGGGGCGAGGGCGCCATTGCGCTGCTCGGGGGCGAGCATGCGGGGCAGTTCGGTCAGGGCGAGCGGGTTGCCCCGGGCCTCGGCGACGAGCTGGTCGCGTACGGCAGGCGGCAGGCCCGCCGAGTGGTTGGCCAGAAGCTTCCGGGCGGCCTCGGCCTCCAGCTTTCCCGGCCGGAGCTCGGGCAGTCCTCTCGTGGGAAAGCCCTCTCGTGCCGCGAACAGGACCATGACCGGCTCGGCATGCAGACGGCGCGCAGCGAACAACAGCGCGTCGGCCGACTCGCCGTCCAGCCATTGCGCGTCGTCGATCAGGCAGAGCACGGGCGTCTCGGCCGACAGTTCCGCGAGGAGGCTGAGGGTGGCCAGCCCGACGAGGAAGCGGTCTGCCCGCGTGGCGTCGCCGAGGCCCAGCGCCCCGCGTAACGCCTCCGCCTGCTGCGCCGGCAGCGCCTCCAGGTGATCGAGGACCGGGCGAAGCAGCAGGTGCAAGGCGGCGAACGGCAGGTCGGCCTCGGACTCGACACCGGTCACCCGCAGCACTCGCGCCTGCGCATTCGCGGCGGCGTACTGCAGCAGAGCAGACTTGCCGATGCCCGCCTCACCGCACACGATCAGTGTGCCGGACCGGGTCTCGAGCAACTCGTCGATGGCGGACAGTTCCGCGTCACGCCCGTACAACATGGCACTCCACCTTAGGGTTTGTCTTCAGGCCGCGACGAGCGCGACCGTGCCGAGGGTTCGGTTGAGGTAGTGGGCCACCAGCGCGGGGTCGTCGGCCCGCGGGGCCGCCCGCCCCTCCGGAGCTGACGATCTGCGGCGTGCGGATGTGAGGATCTTGCCGGGGCGGCGAGGGGCCCGGCGGTCCCCACGCCGAAGGCCGCGAGTGACGTCGAAGCGTCGCCTGCCGCGAGCAGCGAGCGTTCCTGGTGGCAGCCGACCAGCCCACGATCGCCTTGGGAGCACACACCGACGACGAACGCGACATCCACGACGCCGGCGAACGTAGAGACGTGCGTCAGCGACCCAGCTAGGCGCGCCAGCTTTCCGCATCGCCGCAAGGGTCTGCGGCGGCTTCTTGCCCTGCCGGGTTTCCCGGTTCGCCTGGCGCAACAGACTCGAGCGGTTCGGAGCCAAGTCAGATGCTTCTACGGCCGCGCACGCGTCCGCCTGATGCCACTGTCTCAAAACCCGTCCGTCGCAAAACATCACTGGGTTTTGAGACTGCGGTAGATGGTGGCGCGGGAGACGCCGTATCGCTCGGCCAACTCGTCAACGCCAAGCCCGCCGGTCTCACGCAGGCGGCGAATCTCGTCCACCTCCTCGGCGGTCAACGCCGCGGGACGTCCGCCGGCCAAGCGGCGCCCACCCGGTTCGGGAACGGCGCCCGCATCGGGTGGCGCCGCGTGGTCGGCGATCGGGCCCTCGGCTGCCAGGAGCGTGCGAGCACCATCGAGAATCAGCCGCCGGAGCCGGGCCGGTGACACGTCCCGGAACATCACCACAGGATCGGCGAGCCCGGCGACCACCTGAGCCGCGCGCACGCGCTTGCCGAGCCCGGGGCGGGGGCCGCTGACGAGCGTGTTCGCCAGGGCGATGGCGGCCTTGAAGCGGTCGGCGACCGGCGCCTGCACCAGCAGGGTCATGTCTCGGACCAGCATGAGCAGCGTGTCCCGGTGGCGCAGGTGCACGTCGAGGAACGCCTCGATCGCTCGCCAGCGCACCGTCTCCGGATCGCCGGCGGCCTCCGCCTCGTTCAAGCCCTGCTCCAGTTCGTCGAGCACCGGGCCGGTCAGCTCGTGGAGTACGTCCTCCTTGGCGGCGAAATGGTAGTAGAGCGCGGCCTTCGTGATGCCGACGCGGTCGGCGATCTCCTGCATGGAGGTGGCCCGGTATCCGCGCTCGGCGAACAGGGCCGCCGCGACCGCCAGGATCCGCTCCCTCGTCATCCCCGCTACCTACCCTCGGTAAGTGATCGTTGCTACCGTCCTAACCATGGGTCAGTTTACGAGGGCCGAGGTGTCCTTTGCGAGCGACGGTGGCCAGCGATCCGGTCACCTGTACCGGCCGGACGTGTCGCATCCGGTGCCGTGCGTCGTGATGTGCTCCGGGTTCGGCAGCACGATGGATCGCCTCTTCGGGTGGGCCGAGGCCTTCGCCGACGCCGGGCTGGCCGCGCTGGTGTTCGACTACGGCAGCTTCGGACGCAGCGAGGGCGATCCGCGCCAGGTCGTCGACCTCGACGGGCAGCTCGCCGACGTGCGGGCGGCGGTGGCCTGTGCCCGGGCTAACGAAGCCGTCGACGCCGACCGCATCGTCTTGTGGGGCAACTCCCTCGGCGGAGCCCATGCCGTCACCGCCGCGGCAGACGACTCGCGGATCGCCGCCGTGGTGGCGCAGATACCGTTCAACGGGTTCCCGCGCCGCGTCGAGGGACGATCGACGGCGCAAAGCCTCCGGCTCATGGCAGCTATCGTGTGGGACGCGCTGCGGGGCAAGCTTGGCCTGACACCCCATTACATCCCGCTGGTCGGTGAGCCGGGCGAGGGGGCGATCACCAACGCGGCCGGGGCCGAAGACCATGTGCGCACGCTGTCCGGCGGGAACTCGCTGTGGCGCAACCAGGTCGCGCCCCGCGGCATCCTGCAGATGATGCGCTACCGGCCGGCAGAGGCGGCCGCGCGGCTGACCGTGCCGCTGCTGGTCTGCCTCGCCACCGAGGACGCGGAGACGCCTGTGGCGTTGAGCAGCCAACTCGCCGAGCGTGCGCCGCACGGCAGGCTGAAGCTATATCCGGGCACGCACTTCTCCTTCTACACGGATCCAACGACGCGACGGACCGTCGCCACGGATCAGATTGCCTTCATCCAAGAAGTGCTTTGTCTCACGCCCCCAGCCATGCGTTTCACACATGGATGAGCGATCTCGCGTAATGATCTTCGAGGTTACCTAATCAATCGGGTACAAGCAGGTCAGGTGCCCCGAGAACGCGTGGGGTGGTCGTCGAGGAGGCGGTGCTACGCAAGCGGACCGTTACCACAGGTCATCTGCTGGCCCGACGACACGCCGCACCGCGAGCACCTTTACGTCGGCCTGACCCGTGCCACCACCAGCAACCGCGTTTATGTAATCACCCACGAGGACGCGCTCCGGCCGATCCGGAACAGCGCGCCTACAGCATTCATCCATCCCCGAGGCTCGCACCGGCCGTTGGGGTCTGGAGCCGTCGTGCGCCGCGAGGGGAACCGCCGTCTGCAACCGAAACCATTGCGTGCTCGAGCCTTCGGGAATGACACGCGATCAGACTCGTTCGCTCCCCGACGGACCTCCCGAGCTGCGAATCATGAAGACGTCCACCGGATCCTCGGTTTCCAGGGTGAACCCGTGCCGCTCATACAGCCGCCGGGCAGGGCTTCCCTGCAGCACGTTCACCCGTACAGGCACGCCGTCACGGTCGCACTGCTCCAGCAGTCCCCGCAGGACACCCGAACCGACACCGCGACCCTGCAGGTGCGGGGCCAGATAGAAGTGCTCCAGCCAACGGGCGTCCTCGGCTTCCCGCAGCGCCACGGAGCCGGCGAGCTCGCCGCCAACCTCGATCACCCAGGTATGCGCCGGATCGAACGCGTCCCTCAGCCTCTGCCGTACCCGCTGCTCGTCGTAGCGACCAAGCCGCTCCAGATCAGCCCGCAACACCACGGCTCGTAGCTGCGCCACCGCCTCGACATCCATCGCCGAAGCACGCCGAATCTCCCAATTCATCAGTAGTAGGCACTCATCAACTCGGTCGCCCAGGCCGGTTGCGACGTCTGGCCCCGCGGGCCGAACTCGGCCATGTAGGGCTTGACGTCGAGGATCGGGCTGCCGTCGATGGCGTCCAGGCCGTGCACGTGGACGTCGAGCCCGTCCACGGCGAGCAGGCGGCAGCGGGAGACGCCCAGCAGGTTCGGGCGGTTCTTGCCCCGCTGGGCGAAGATTCCCACCTTGGGCCATTCCGGATTGTCTCGTGGGTGACGGGCTGCGCTGTTGACGGACGACGGGTTCACGAGGTGGAACTGGAACACAACCTCCAGATGCGAGAACGCATCCAGCCCGGCGAGCGCATCCGGCTCGAAACGGGTGCCGTCGAGGCGTATCACCGCCTCCACGGTGTCCCAGTCGTCATCAAACGCCTCGGTGCGCCCGCCGACGACGGTTCCCACCGGCTCCACAGTGATGGCCCGCACAGCATTTCCTCCAGGTTCACGCGGCTGATCATGACGGTACGCAGGTGCGGTCCCGGCTGGATCAGTCAGATTGCTGAAGCCGTCCGACGCCCTTCAGGTAGAGGCTAAGCATCTATCGGACGGGATCCAGAAACGGCGCCCTTTGCCGCGCCCAGCGCGAGTGGCGCAGGTCACCACCGCCGCTGTCACGCCGTCGACCGCCCGTCCGTCCTGGCATGTGACGACCTTTCCAACGACTAGAGGCGACATGGTCCATCTTGACGAGACACCCCAGGCCTCTCCCGCATCGCCCGTCCGCCGGCGCCGCCGGCGACGCGGGCGGCGCTGGCCGCGATGGATGGCGGCCAGCATCGCGTTGCTGGTGGCTGTGACACTGTTCGGCGCGTACGGCTGGCAACCGGCTGCGGTCGAGGGCTACCGCTCACCGCACGAAAGCAGCTATCTCGACACGCCTTTTGCCCGGTTCCACTACAGCAAGACGGGCAGCGGCTCGCCGGTGGTGCTGGTGGCGGGTGGGGCGCAGTGGCTGTACTCCTACCGGGACTCGATTCCGGCGCTGGCGCGTGAACACACCGTTTACGCCGTGGACCTGCCGGGGCAGGGATACACCACGGTGAAGGGGGAATTCGCCTACGACATTCCTGCCATGGCACGGGCTCTCGGGGCATTCCTGGACGCGGCCGGGCTGTTTACCGTCTCCCTGGTCGGGCACTCCTGGGGAGGCGCGTGGTCGCTGTACTACGCCGAGCACAACCAGGCACGCGTCGACCGGCTCGTGCTCCTCGGTTCCCCCGGCCTGGACAAACCGCTCGCCTCACAGACGGCGCTGTTCTCCGTGCCCGTCGTGGGCGAGTTGGCGGTCAAGCTGATGCGCCGCGCCGATTTCGAAAAGAGCCTGCGCACCGCCTTCGCCCACCAGGACCGCGTCACGGCAGAGGTCGTGGATGAGAACTGGCACTGGATGTCGCGTCCGGACAAGCGGGAGGCGTTTATTCGGCTTGTCCGGACTCAGGACTATTCGGCAACGGACGCCGGGCTCACCCGGCTCCGCGCTCGCACACTCGTGATCTGGGGCCAAGCCGACCAGTGGCTTCCGGCCTCCTACGCACAGGAGTACGGCAGGCGCATTCCCGGCGCCACGGTGCACGTCGTCCCCGACGCCGGACACAACGTCCACGAGGACGCCCCAGAAAAGGTTAACCCGCTACTCGCCGCTTTCCTCAAGCCCTGAGCCTGCGCTACGTCAACACCGCGGCGAGGTCCGCCACCGTGCGGTAGTGGACCCCGGCCATGCCGAGCGCTCTGGCCGCCTGCACGTTTTCGAGGCGGTCGTCCACGAACAGGCAGCGCTCCGGCGCGGCCCCGGCGAGTTCTGCGGCGATCTCGTAGATGCGCTGGTCGGGCTTGGCCACCCCGACCTTGGCACTGCTGACCACGGCGTCTGCGAAGTGGGTGAGCCCGATTCGGTCCAGATGCTCATCCAGGGTGTCCGTAGCGTTGGTCACCAGCACCAACGGCACCCGTTGCCGTGCCTTCGCCAGCAGTGCCCGCACTTGGTCATCCACCACGAAGGGGACGGCGATGAACTCGGCGACCGCGCGCTTTGCCCGTTCGTCGCCGCCCAGGGCCAGGGCGACCGACTCGGTCCACTCCTGCTCTGTGATCAAGCCGAGTGTGGCCGGCCCGATGAGGGTCGGATCGAACGCGGTCCGCATCAGAGGCAGGCCGAACCGGGCCTCGATCTCAGCCTGAACGGCATGGTCGAAATGGCGGAGCACTCCGTCAAGGTCGCAGAGCACGGCGTCGAAGGCAGTCATGTCCAGCCATTGTGTGCAGTGGCCTGGCGGGCGCGTCCACTGGTCTGGCCAGGCGCGCGTCGACGTTGATCTTTGCGGCTGGTAGGTGGTATAGATGGATCGGTGCGATTCCAAGGTGCGGCGGTGACAGCCCGCCGGTTCCGCTGATCGCGGCGGGACGACTCGGTGTGATTCCGGGCCACGTGGTGACACCCCGCCACCTCTCGGGCTCAGTTTCGGGCCCCTGACTTTTCTCGCGGTGAGGACGGTCCTCGCCGCTGTCGAGAGGTGGTGTCGGATGTTCACGGGCGCATTCATGAAGTCGGCACGGTGGTGACCGTCGACCAGGCTCGTATCGCTGTCCGCGCCCCCAAGGCCGCCGCGAGCGGGCTGGGTTCGATCTGCCTGAACGGCGTCGGGCTGATCGTGTCCGGACCGAGCACGAGACGGACATCCTCGAAGCCAGGTTAGCGGCCGAGACCCGCCGCAGATCGACCCTCGACCAACTCCAGCCCGGCACACGGGTCAACGTGGAGACTCCTTGGCAGTGGGTGACCCGCTCGGCGGTCACCTGATACAGGGCAACGCGGATGCCGTGGGCAAGGTCGTCAGAGTCGATGACGATGGCGCGACACGGCGGCTGTGGATCAAACCGCCAGAGCGTTTCATCCCGCTGGTCGTCGCGAAGGGGCAGATCGCGGTCGACGGCGTCAGCCTGACCGCCGTGATGCTGAGCGCCGCAGTGCGATCTGGAGCGGTCGCGATGGTACGCAGAAGCGTCAGCCGGCCGTCCAGGGCCGGAGTTTGTCAGGGTTCCGTACTGCCCAGATGTGCTTGATCCGGTCGCCCGCGACGTCGAACGCCATCACCGTCACGGTGACGCCATCCAGCTGTGCTATCAGGCCGGGCTGGCCGTTGACCATACGCTCCAGGATCGTCAGGTCGGATGTCCTACCGGCGACATCGACGATGGTGCGCGCGATCTGCTCAGCGCCTTCGATCGGGCGGAGTTCGGCGCTAACGAGGCCACCGCCGTCGCCGATCGCCGTGACGTCGGGGTCGAGCAGACCGATGAGGGCGTTGATGTCCTTGGCTTCCCATGCCTGCTTGAAGTCCCTGATGATGTCGGCCTGCCGGGCTGTCGTGGTTGTGGGAGCCTGCGACGCGCGGACGCGGCGGCGTGCCGATGAGGCCAGTTGGCGGCATGCCGCCGGGGTGCGGCCGACGATGTCGGCGACTTCGGTGAAGGGATAGCGGAAGACGTCGTGCAGGATGAACGCAACGCGCTCGGCCGGGGTCATCGATTCGAGCACGACAAGGAAGGCCATGTTGACCGACTCGTCGAGGGTGACCTGGTCGGCCGGGTCGAAGATGGTGGCGCCCGGCCGCCCGGCGATCCACTCCGTCCGGTCGGGCAGCGGCTCCGGGATCCACTCGCCCACGTAGCGCTCCCGCCGGGCCCGTGCCGAGCGCAGCAGGTCGAGGCAGATCCGGCTCGCGACGGTCGTCAGCCAGGCGCCGGGGGACTCGATGGCCTCCTGCTGCTGTGCGGACATGGCATACCAGCGGGTGTACGTCTCCTGGACGACATCCTCGGCGTCGGCCAGGGAGCCGAGGAGCCGGTACGCGAGATTGATCAGCTGACGCCGCTCGCTCATGATCGCGCTCAGGCACGGATCGGGCCGGCTGCGTCCTGGCCCGGATGGGTTGGTCATGGTGTCGCCACTCCCTTGGTCGCTCTGCCTACGCCAGTTGACGAGACAGCGCGCCCATGTGTGAGGTCGGCGCGTCGCCTCACACTCCGCGGAGCTGTGTCGTCGGACCGGTGAACCGAACACGAAGGAAGGAACCGATCGTGGAACCCGTGAACGTCGCGATCATCTACTACAGCGCTACCGGTACCGTGCACGCCTTGGCGCAGGCCGCCGCCGAGGGTGCGGAAAAGGCCGGCGCACGCGTGCGACTGCGCAAGGTCGCCGAAACGGCTCCAGCGGAGGCGATCAACACCAGGCCGGAGTGGACCCAGCACCTTCGGGACACCGCCCACGTTGCCGAGGCCAGCCACGACGATTTGGCCTGGGCCGACGCGGTGCTGTTCGGCACCCCCAGCCGCTTCGGCAACCCAGCCAGCCAGCTCCGGGCGTTCATCGACACGACCGGTGCCCTGTGGTACCAAGGCAAGCTCGCGGACAAGGTGTACTCGGCCTTCACCGCCTCCAACACCGCCCACGGCGGACAGGAATCCACCCTCCTCGCCTTGGGCAACACGTTCCACCACTGGGGCGGCATCATCGTGCCCCCCGGCTACACCGACCCCATCCAGTTCCAGTCCGGCAACCCCTACGGCACCTCCCATGTGGCCGGCGACGGCCCACCCGGTGAGGTCGCCCTGCAGGCGGCCCGTCACCAGGCCCGCCGTGTAGTCGATACCGCGACCGTACTCAAGGCCGGCCGCGCCGCCTAATGGCAGAACAACCTCCTCGGTTGTTGTAGGGAAGGATGTGTTCCGAGCCGCCGGCGAGTGATCACTGCCGCCGCCTGAGCCCAGGTCGCCGACCTGCTCGGATTGCACGTCCGCACGGTTCGCAACTACGTGCGCGAGGGCAGGCTCGCAGCTGTCCGCATCGGCAAGCAGTACCGGATCGCGCACGAGGACCTCGAGGCGTTCACCGGGCGTCCGGCGTCGGCGGGCGAGACGGTACGCCGGCACCGACATGTCGAGGTGTCAAGCATCGTCCAGATCGATGCCATCAGCGCCGAGACGGCCCACCGTGTGACCACCCTTCTCATGGGTGCCTCCGCGAGCCGCCGCTCCGGCGAGGCGCCACTGCGGGTGGAGACGGCATACGACGAGGAGAGAGGCCGTATGAAGGTCATCGTCCTTGGCAGCCTGAGCGACAGCGCGCAGCTGCTGGAGTACATCAACACGGTGGTGGAGTCATGACCGCGATCTACAAGACAGAGGCTGGCGGAGAGAGGATTCGCGAGCGATACGTCCAGACCTTGCGCACATGGCCTGTGCCCTGCGAGTACCGGCGCATACCGACGCGCGAGGGCGAGACCTTCGTCGTGGTCTCCGGCCGCGAGCAAGCACCGCCCCTACTGCTGTTCCACGGCTCGGGTACCAACTCGGCGATATGGATCGGAGACGTTGCCTCCTGGGCGGAACACTTCCGCGTCTACGCCGTCGACATGATCGGCGAACCCGGGCTGAGCGCCCCTTCTCGCCCGCCGCTGAACTCCGAGGCGTACGCCCATTGGTTGGACGACGTCCTACAAGGGCTCGGGGTGACACAGGCGTCCATGGTCGGTGCCTCACTCGGCGGCTGGCTGGCGTTGGACTACGCCACCCGACGCGCAGGCCGTGTGAGCTGCCTTGTACTGCTGTGCCCCGGCGGCGTAGGCAGACAGAAATGGGGCTGGATTTTCCAAGCCCTACTACTGAAGCCGTTCGGGCGCTGGGGGATGCACAGAACGCTCAGGACGGTCGCTGGGCTAGACATGTCGGATGCTGAGGAGTTCCTCGAGGATATGGCGCTTACTCACCAACAGTTTCAGCCCCGCAAGGAGCATCTGCCGGTTTTCTCAGATGTGGCATTGCGACGTCTGACCATGCCCGTGTTGGTCATCGCCGGCGAACGTGATGCCATGCTCGACTCGCAGGACACCGCTCGACGTCTGGCCGGTGCCGTCCCGCACGCAGCTGTGCACCTGCTGCCGGGAGTCGGGCACTCCGTGGTGGGCCAGAGCGAACCCGTCCTCGCCCACCTGCGGAAGGCGACGGCATCAGGCGACGCGGAGCGTCGATGACGGGCAACGAGGGCAACTGGAAGCGAGCACGGAGCCGGGAGCTTTCGGTCTAGGTTCCGCTTCGCAGATCATGGCCGTCAGGCATGGCACGTAGCCGGTCCAGGACCTCGACGAGATCCAGTGTGGCTTGGTAGTGGCTGGCCAGTTGTCGAAGCGGGTGGCCAGGCCGCGCCAGTGCTTACGCCGGTTGAACCCTGGCCCGCCGTCACGAACTCAAGGCCGGTTCTTGGTTCGCCGGGTTTCCCCCTCTGCGAGACGCGGGAGCAAACGCGGCCCGAGACGCAGGGCAGACGCTGCCTTCGCTGCGCAGTTTGTCCAGTTCGTAGGCGCTCTCGTGCGCCGCAGAGGCGCCGCAGGCGTACGCATCACGTTCACCGACTGACCGGTCGGCGATACGTCCACCATCGAGCTCGGCAGAACTGGGCAGGACTGCTGCGTGGGGGATCGTCAGGTGGTGCCGGGG
>NZ_POUB01000084.1 GCF_003236335.1 Micromonospora deserti | reverse complement strand
GGCGGGGGACGGCGTCCAGGGTGCGGATCTCGACGAGGCCGCGGACGGACGAGGTGAGCCAGACGCCGTCGGCCTCGGCCAGCTCGGCCGGGGTGACCAGGCGTTCGTGCGCCCGCAGGCCCAGTTGGTGGGCGTGGGCGAGGAGCCAGGCGGCAGTGACGCCGGGCAGGATGCCGGTCGTCGCGGCGGGCACGGTGCAGAGGGTGTCACCGGTCAGCCACACCACGTTGGCGGTCGGCCCCTCCAGCGCGTACCCGTCCGACGAGACCCAGAGCACGTCGTCCACCCCGGTGCGCGCCGCCCAGCGGCGGGCGGCGGTGCTCACCGCGTACGAGATGGACTTCACGCCGGCGGGCAGCCAGCCGAGGTCGGCGCGGCCGCGCGCCGTGACGCCGAGCGGGAGGGTGGCCACCGTGACCCCGTCCCGGCGGGCGGCCCGGGCCGCCACCGGTACCTCGCCCAGCGTGGCGTAGACCGTCGGTGGCCCGCCGCCCTCCGGGCCGCGGGTGCAGATCAGACGCAGCGCCCCCTCCACCTCCGCCGGCCAGCCGGCGCAGATGGCCTCCAGCAGCTCCACCAGGGTGTCGTCCGGCGGCAGCGTCAGCTCCACGGCGCCGGCGCCGGCCCGCAGCCGGGCCAGGTGCGCCGCGCGCAGCCACGGCCGCCCGCCGCGCAGGTGCATCGTCTCGAAGAGCCCGTCGCCGTGCAGCACACCCCGGTCGTCGCCGCGCAGCACCGGCTCCTCGGCCGGCAGCACCCCGCGCCCCGGCACGGCGATCCTCGACGCCACCATGACCGCCGAGCGTAGCGCCGGACCCGCCGGGCGGGGGCCGGGTGCGCCAGGCCGAACTATGATCGGACGGTGTCCGAATCCTCCCTCGCGGAAATGCTCCGCGCCCGTGGGCTGCGGCTGACGGCGCAGCGGCAGCTGGTCCTCCAGGCGGTGCTGGACCTGGGGCACGCCACCCCGGAGCAGGTGCACACGGCGGTCCGGGAAGTGGCCGCGGGGGTCAACATCACCACCATCTACCGCACGCTGGAGTTGCTGGAGCGGCTCGGCCTGGTCACCCACACCCACCTCTCGCACGGCTCGCCGACCTACCACGCGGCCGGGGAGGACCAGCACGTGCACCTGGTCTGCCGGGAGTGCGGCGCGGTCGACGAGATGGACCCCGAGCTGCTGCGCCCGCTGGCCGACCAGCTGGCCCGGCAGCGCGGGTTCCGGGTGGACATCGGCCACGTCTCCCTCTTCGGCGTCTGCGGTCGCTGCGAGAACGGGGACCGGTAATGATCGACATCGCGGGTGCGGTGGCCGTGGAGAGCATCGACGAGGCCAGCCGGGACCAGCCCGAGCCGCAGCACGCGGCGGCCGGCGTGCGCGGGGTGGCCGCCCACTACGGCGACCCGATGCGCGAGCAGCGCATCCTGGACACCGCGGTCGGCCTGGTCGACCGCTCGCACCGGGGGGTCGTCGCGGTGCCGGGCGAGGAGCGGGCTGCCTGGCTGCACACCCTCACCACCCAGCACCTGGCGCAGCTGGGCGCCGGCCAGGGCACCGAGCTGCTGGTGCTCTCCCCGCACGGGCACGTCGAGCAGCACGCCATGGTGGCCGAGGACGGCGTCACCACCTGGCTCGACACCGAGCCGGGCGCCACCGGCGGGCTGCTGTCGTACCTGGAGAAGATGCGGTTCTTCAGCAAGGTCGAGCCGCGCGACGTCACCCCGGATCACGCGTTGCTCTCCCTGGTCGGGCCGGAGGCCCCCGGGGTGCTGGGCACGCTCGGCGTGACCGGCCTCGCCGCGCCCGAGGTGGTCGCGGTGCCGGGTCCGAAGTTCCGCACCGGCGAGGTGCCACCCCGGCCGACCGCGCTGTACGACGTCAAGCCGCTGCCGGTGGGCGGGTGGGCCCGGCGCGGCCCGCTCGGCGTGGACCTGCTGGTGCCCCGGGACGCGATGGATCAGGTGGTCGCGGAGCTGCGCGGCGCCGGCGTGCCGGCCGTGGGCCTCTGGGCGTACGAGGCGGTGCGGGTGGCCGCCCGGCGGGCCCGGGTGGGGGTGGACACCGACCATCGGACGATCCCGGCCGAGGTGGACCTGATCGCCCCGGCCGTGCATTTGGACAAGGGCTGCTACCGGGGGCAGGAGACGGTGGCCCGGGTGCACAACATGGGCCGGCCGCCCCGCCGGCTCGTCCTGCTGCACCTGGACGGGGTGACCACCGACCAGCCGCCGACCGCCGGGACGCCGGTCACCCTGGACGGCCGTACGGTCGGCTTCGTCGGCACCGCCGTGCATCACCACGAGCTCGGCCAGGTCGCGCTCGCCGTGCTCAAGCGCAGCGTGCCCGACGACGCCCGGCTTCTGGTCGGGGAGACCGCCGCCGCCATCGACCCGGCCTGACAGCCTGCCGGCCGCGCCGGCCGCAGCGATCGGCGGCGGTCGGCGCGTTGCTCCGCGCGGTGGTCGGCGCGGCCGTCGACCTGGTCCGATCGGGGCGTCTAGGATCGCCGGCATGACGACAGGGACGTTGATCACGGTTGCCCCCACCGGCGCGGAGTCGGCCAAGGCGGAGGTCCCGGCGCTGCCGGTGACCCTCGACGAGCTGCTGCTGACCGCCAAGGAGTGCGAGGCGCTCGGCGCCGCCGTGATCCACGTCCACATCCGCGACGACGAGGCGAAGCCCACCCTCGACCAGGGCCGGCTGCGGGAGACGGTCGCCGCGCTGCGGGAGAGCACCGACCTGATCGTGCAGCTCTCCTCCGGTGGCGCGGTGACCGACCCGGAGGCCGACCGGCTCGCCGTGCTCGACGCCGGTCCCGACATGGCCTCCTGCACCATGGGCACGGTCAACTTCGGTGACGACGTCTTCCTCAACCGGTGGGGGTTCATCGTCGACCTGCACACCCGGATGCAGGAGCGCGGCATCGTGCCGGAGTACGAGATCTTCGACCTGGGCCAGCTGACCTCGCTCCAGCGGCTGCTCGGCAAGTACGGCCTGCCGACCGGCGGGCACGTGCACGTCGACTTCGTGATGGGCGTACCGGGCGGCATGCCGGGCAGCGTCCAGGCGCTGGTCGCCGCCCACCAGGCCCTGCGGGACCTGCCGGAGGGCACGACCTTCTCGGCGACCGGCATCGGCCGCAGCACCATCCCGGTCATGCTGGCGTCGCTCTCCGCCGGTGGACACCTGCGGGTGGGCATGGAGGACACCGTGACGTACGCCAAGGGCCGCCCGGTGGAGTCCAACATGCAGCTCGTCGCCCGGGCGGTCGGCTTCGCCCAGCTCGCCCAGCGCCCGCCGCTGACCACCGCCGGGGCGCGGGAGCTGCTCGGCGTGCCGGCCGTCGTACGGTAAGGCGCCGTCCCGGCGGTCGCTCCTGTCCTGCTGGCCGGGACCTGCTGGTCACCCGGCTGCCGGGCGGGACGCGGTCCTCGGTACCGTCCACCGCGTGGGAAAGACGTATGAGGGTGGGGTCCCGCTCGCCGAGGTGGTCCGGTCGGAGTTCGTCGAGGGCGTGCACCGCGGGTCGGTGGTGGTGCTCGACGCGACCGGCGCGCCGCTGACCGGCGTCGGGGACGTGGCCGGGGCGGTCTTCCCCCGCTCGTCGAACAAGCCGATGCAGGCGGTCGGGATGATCCGCGCCGGGCTGCCGCTGACCGACCCGGCCGACCTGGCGCTGGTCTCGGCCAGCCACGCCGGGGAGGAGTTCCACCTGGCCCGGGTCGGCGCCCTGCTGGCCGGTGCCGGGCTGGACGAGTCGGCGCTGCACTGCCCGCCCGAACTACCCGTCGGCGAGGCCGCCCGGGCGGCCGTGCTGCGCGCCGGTGGCGGTCCCAGCCGAATCCAGATGAACTGCTCGGGCAAGCACAGCGGGATGCTGCTGACCTGCCGGGCCGCCGGCTGGCCGGTGGACGGCTACTGGCGTCCGGAGCACCCGGTGCAGCAGCGGCTGCGTGCCACGGTCGAGGAGCTCACCGGCGAGCGGGTGGCGGCGGTCGGGGTGGACGGTTGCGGCGCCCCGGTGCTCGCGGTCTCGCTGACCGGCCTGGCCCGGGCGTATCTCCGGCTCGTCTCGGCCGAGCCCGGCTCGGTGCCGCGTGCCGTGGCCGACGCGATGCGCGCCCACCCGGAATTCGTCGGTGGTACGCAGGCCGACGACACCCGGTTGATGCGGGGGGTGCCGGGCCTGCTGGCCAAGGTGGGGGCCGAGGGGGTGATCGCCGCCGCGGTGCCCGGTGTCGGGGCGGTGGCGATCAAGATCGACGACGGGGCGGCCCGGGCCCGGATGCCGGTGCTGGTCTCGGCGCTGCGGCGGCTCGGGGTCGACGCGCCGGTGCTCGACGAGTTCGCCGAGGTGCCGCTCTTCGGTGGGGGCGTCCCGGTCGGCGCGGTCCGTCCACTCTGGTAACCGTCGCACCACGCCCACGCCCACGCCCACGCCGCCGGGCCGGGCTCGCCGCGCGCGGAGACCGGATATCTGGCCGGCGCAGCCGACGGGGCCGAGCTCGGCGCCGACCTGGCCCGCGAACCCGCGAACCCGCCCCGGTGGGGCGTACTTCGCCGCGATCGCGCGGCCCGCGCGGCGACCGGCCGGTCAGAGGAGGAAGTCGAGCAGGGCGGCGTTGACGGGCACGGGACGCTCCAGGGGGAGCAGGTGGCCGGCGTCCGGCACGTCGGGCAGCCGTACCGCACCGGGCACCTCGGCGGCGATCCGGTCGGCGAGCCGACCGATGTCGGGTACGTCCGCCGCGCCGGCGGTGACCAGGACGGGCAGCCGCAGCTCGCCGAGGCGGCCGACGGCCGGCGGGTCGAGTTCGGCGACGTCCACCGCACTGAGCGCCAGCTCGGCCGCGAGCGCCCGCTGGTCCATCGCGCGGGCGAAGGCGATCAGCTCCGGATCGGCATCCTCCGGGCGGCGTCCCGGCCCGACCACCCAGTACCGCACCTCGGCGGCGGCGCTCGCTGCGAAGTCCTCCGGGTCCACCTCGCCCACCAGGGTGTTCCAGAGCTGGTTCGCCTCCTCCGACCATTCGTTGCCGGAGACGGCGGTGCCGAACAGGGCCAGCGCGGTGACCCGTTCCGGGTGCGCCAGCGCGGTGTCGATCGCCACCGCGCCGCCGAACGAGCAGCCGGCCAGGGCGGCCCGGGGGAGGCCGAGCGCGTCCAGCAGCCCGACCACGTCGTCGTGGTGCGCGAACGGGGTGGGTGGCAGCTCCGAGTCGCCATAGCCGCGCAGGTCCACGGCGATCACCCGGTGCCGCGCCGCCAGGACGCCGACCTGCTCCCGCCACATCCGGCGGTCGGCGATGCCGGCGTGCAGCAGGACCACGGGCGACCCGCTGCCCGCGTCGTCGTACGCGAGCAGGGCGCCGTTCACCTCGATCTTGGCCATCGGCAGACCGTACGCACCGGGACGAGCGGTGCGCAACCGCCCGATGAGACGTTGCTAACTCTGGTTAGCGCTTTGCTTGCAGTAGCTAGCAGTGCCGGCTAGCGTCGAGGTATGGCCACTGGCAAGGACCTTCCCGACATCGGCGGCTTCATTCGTGATCTACGCCGTAACGCGAAGATCTCGCTCCGGCAGCTCGCCGAGCAGGCGGGGGTCAGCAACCCGTACCTGAGTCAGATCGAGCGCGGCCTGCGCAAGCCGAGCGCGGAGGTGCTCCAGCAACTGGCCAGCGCACTGCGGGTCTCTACGCCCGCGATGTACCTGCGCGCCGGGCTACTCGACGACAAGGAGGGCCAGGGCGTGCTCGCGGCCATCGCCATCGACCCCGACCTCACCATGGCGCAGAAGCAGTCGCTCAGCCAGATCTACGAGACGTTCCGCCGGGAGAACGCGCGGCTCGCCGAGGCGACCGGCGGTGCGACACCGACCACCACCGGCGCGCCGGCTGCCACCGCGGCCGAGGGTGCGCCGGAGCCCGTCGAGGCGGCCTCCGACCTGGCCAACGCCGCCGCCACCGGGCCCACCACACCGGAGGGCACGCCGACCGAGGCGGTCCTCGAGTCGGTCGCCGTCACCGAGGCCGGCCCCGCCCCCGCACCGACCCCCGCGAAGAAGGCCGCCCGCGAGGCGGCCCCGACGGCCGCCGAGGCGGCCGAGGAGGAGAAGTCATGACCCAGCCGAAGACCAATCGCATCCCCGCCCCGATCTACGCCGCCGCCGGCGCCGGTGATTTGGCCTACCAGCAGCTGCGCAAGCTCCCCGCCGTGGTCGGCGATCTCGGCACCAAGGTCGTCGCCGACCTGGGCGGCAAGGCCGTCGTCACCGGCGTCGAGCTGCGCCAGAAGGCCAACGACACGCTGCGCGCGGCGAACCTGACCGCCGGCCAGCTGCGGGAGAAGGCTGTCCCGGCCGACCTGAACCGGCTCCGCGAGGTGGCCGATCTGGACCGCCTCCGCGAGGTGGGCGATCTGAACAAGCTCCGGGCGGCGGCCGACCTGGACCGGCTCCGCGAGGCGGCCGATCTGGACAAGCTACGCGCCCTGGCGACCCGCAACGCCGCCGTCGTCGTCGCCGGTGCTCAGGCCGCGCAGGAGCGGGCCCTGGCCGCGTACGGTGCGCTGGTCGCCCGAGGTGAGCGGGTGGTCGGTGCCGGTGTGCTGGAGGCCGCCGAGACCGTGAACGCCGACATCGAGGCCACCGGGAGCGAGCCGGCCGCCGCCAGCGCGAAGTTCGCCGGGACGACCACCGCCGAGCCGGTCCAGGCAACCGGCGAGGTGCCGACCCCGGCCGAGGTGGCCGAGGTGGTGGAGGCCAAGCCGGCCGCCAGGAAGGCGACCCGCGGCAAGGCCGCCGCCACCCCGTCGGCGAAGCTGCCCCGGGCCGCCAAGCGGCCCCGGCCGGCCGCCGAGTAACCAGCTCCACCGGCGACCCCGGACCCGTCCTCTCGGACGGATCCGGGGTCGCCGGCATAAGCTTGCCGTCATGGCCAACGCCGCGCCGATCTTCGCCTTCGAAGTCCGCTACGTGATCGAGCTGATCCTGCTCGTCTTCGCGCTGATCATCCAGGGGGTCGCGCTGGTGCACGCCATCACCCAGCGATCCGACGCCTTTCCCGCCATCGGCACCCTGCCCAAGGGCGGGTGGATCGCCATCCTGGCCGTCTGCCTCGTGCTCACCCTGCTTGGGTTCGGCCCGATCAGCCTCTTCGGGCTGATCGGCATCGCGGCCGGCCTCATCTACCTGCTCGACGTCCGCGTCGGCCTGCGTGACCTGAGCGACGGCAAAGGGTTCTGGTGAGAGGCTTCCGCTGGCCTCCGCCGCCGGACGGTGGGCCCCGCACCTGGGGCCCCGGTCCGGGTGCGCCGCGCACCGGCCGGCCCGCCCTGCCCGAGCCGGAGACCGAGCTGGTCGCCACGCCGCACGGCGTGCACCTGGAACGGCTGGTCACCGGCGCCGGTGACCCGGTCACCGTGTTCGCGCACGGGCTGGGCAACGGGATCGCGACCACCCGACCGTTCGGCAGCGGGGTGACCGGGCGTCGGCTCTTCTTCCAGTTCCGCGGGCACGGCCGCTCCGATGCGCCGCCCGGCCCGTGGAGCTACCTGGACCTGGCGCGCGACCTGCGGGCGATCGCCGACCTCGGTGGTGCCACCCGGGCCTTCGGCGCGAGTCTCGGCGCCGGGGCGCTCTGCCGGCTGCTCGTCGAGAGCCCGGAGCGCTTCGAGCGGCTGGTCTTCTTCCTGCCCGCGGTGCTCGACCGGCCGCGCGGCGAGGTGGCCCGGGGCCGGTTGACCGCGCTGCTCGACGCGGTGGAGGGCGGGGACGCCTCGGCGGTCGCCGAGGTCGTCTCGCTCGAACTGCCGGCTGCGGTGCGCAACACCCCGGCCGGGTGGGCGTACCTGCGGCAGCGCCTCGACCAGCTGCTCCGCGACGGCCTCGCGCCGGGGCTGGCGAACCTGCCCGAGCAGGCCCCGCTGCGGGACGCCGGGGCGCTGGCCGCGGTCACCGCGCCCGCCCTGGTGATCGGCTGCGCCGGTGACGACCTGCACCCGGTCGAGGTCGCCGAGCAGCTCGCCACGGCGCTGCCCCGGGCTACCCTGCACGTGTACGACCGGCCGGGTGTCCTCTGGACGGAACGCGCCGACCTGCGTGAGCGGATCTCCGCCTTCCTCAACGAGTAACGTGCCCGTCATGGGCGTCACACACCACGGCCGTACGCACCGGCTCGACCTCGCCGACCCGACCCTGCGCGAGTGGGGGTGCACGGTGCTGCACGCCGATCCGGAGCAGGGCATCGTGCTGGACCGGTCGGCCTTCTACCCGGGCGGCGGCGGGCAGCCGCCGGACCACGGTGTCCTGCTCTGGCAGGGGGTGCAGACGCGGATCGTGGGCACCCGCAAGGGCGACGACCTGTGGCTGATCCCCGCCGAGGGTGACCCGCTGCCGCCGGCCGGCACGGCGGTTACCGGCGCGGTCGAGGACGAGCGGCGTACGAAGCTGATGCGTACCCACTCGGGGCTGCACGTGCTCTGTGGAGTGGTGTTCCGCGACTTCGGCGCGTTGGTCACCGGCGGCAACATGGAACCGGGCGAGGCGCGGATGGACTTCAACCTGCCCGAGGTGCCGGCCGACTTCAAGAGCCGGATCGAGGAACTGGTCAACGCTGAGGTGACTGCCGACCGGGCGGTCGCCGTCCGGGTGCTGCCCCGCGCCGAGGCGCTCTCCCTGCCGGACATCATCCGCACCCAGTCCAACCTGATCCCGCCGGAGGAGCAGGAGGTGCGGATCGTCGACATCGTCGGGCTGGACGTGCAGGCCGACGGTGGCACGCACGTCGCCTCGACCGCGCAGATCGGCAAGGTGCAGGTGGTCAAGGTGGAGAGCAAGGGCCGCGCCAACCGCCGGGTCCGCGTCCGCCTGGTGGACTGACCGGAGCCGACTCCGCTCGTGGCGATGTCGGTCGCCGATCAGAAGGGCCGATCGATGATGGACACTCTCGTTTTCACCGGCGTGCCGAACCAGCAGGAGAGTGCTTCTCGCAGCGTGGGCGCGGCGGTGTCGGTGGGGTCGTCGATGGCTGCGGCCCAGGCGATGTGGGCGTCCGGGCGGATCAGGAGGGCGTCGGCTGGTCGGTGATCGGTTTCGGCGGTGTGGATGTCGACGAGATGCTGCCAGTCTCGGGCGGCCTCGCGCCCCGAGCGCCTCGGCGCTGGCTCTCGCGGCTCAGCGCCGGCGGCAGGTGGGCGGCCCGGACGTCGAGCAGCCAGCGCTCCGCGGTCGCCTCGTCCGGCCGGTCGGGCAGCGGGCTGCGGGTGCGGTCGAAGTCCTGTTCCGCCTCCGCCAACAGGGTTCGGGCCTCGTCCAGTTCGCCGCCGGCCACCCGCTCGCCGAACGCCCGGAACCACTCCGGGTGGGCCAGCCGGATCTCCAGTACACCGGTGGCGTAGAGCAGCCGCCCCTGGTGCACCAGCCGGGCCAGGTGCCGGGCGTGCTTCGCCGTCCGGCGCCGGGTGTCGGCGGAGAACGTCCCGTTTCCGCGAGATTCCAGCTTCCGGAACTGCTGCCCGGCGTACCCGAGATAGGCGTCGCGGACGCGGGGTGCGCTGAGCAACGCCGAGCGGATGCCGATCAGCCGCTCGCCGAACTCGGTGCGGGTCTCGTAGCAGTCGTCCGGCAGCCACATCAGCTCGGTCGCCGTCGGGTTGCCGCCCAACGCCAACCGGAGGTACTTCGCGGCCTCGTGCCGGGTCGTGTCCGGATTGGTGGTCACCACCGACTCGCGCGGCGGGTGCAGGCCGTGGAAGGCGGCCGTGGGCGCGGCGAAGACGCCGATCCGGTCGATGTCCGAGCCCGGCCCGGACAGCCCGTACGCGACCGAGCCGACGATGCCGGAGAGCAGCAGGTGCATGCCGGCGAGCATGACGGATGACACGCGTTCACAAAACCGGACTTCGACTGTCAGGTATTCCTGGCAGGGTCCGCGGGATGACGACGAAACCGCTGACAGGAAAGATCGCGCTGGTCGCCGGGGCGACCCGGGGCGCCGGCCGGCAGATCGCGGTCCAGCTCGGTGCCGCCGGGGCCACCGTCTACGCCACCGGGCGCAGCAGCCGGGCCGGCCGCTCCGAGATGGACCGGCCGGAAACCATCGAGGAGACCGCCGAACTGATCACCGGGGCCGGCGGCACCGGCATCGCGGTCCGGGTCGACCACCTCGTCCCCGACGAGGTCCGTGCGCTGGTCGAGCGGATCGACGCGGAACAGGGCCGGCTCGACGTGCTGGTCAACGACATCTGGGGTGGCGACCCGCTGGTCACCTGGGAGAAGCCGGTCTGGGAGCAGCCACTGGACGCCGGCTTCCGGACGCTGCGGCTGGCGATCGACACGCACATCATCACCAGCCACTTCGCCCTGCCGCTGCTGATCCGCCGGCCCGGCGGGCTGGTGGTCGAGATCGGGGACGGGACGAAGGCGTACAACGACGAGAACTACCGGCTCTCGGTCTTCTACGACCTGGCCAAGGTCGCGGTCAACCGGCTCGCCTTCAGCCAGGCCCACGAGCTGACGCCGCACGGCTGCACGGCCGTCGCGCTGACCCCCGGTTGGCTGCGGTCGGAATCCATGTTGGAGAACTTCGGGGTGACCGAGGAGAACTGGCGGGACGCGCTGGAGAAGCAGCCGCACTTCGCCATCTCCGAGTCGCCGGCCTTCGTCGGGCGCGCGGTGGCCGCCCTGGCCGCCGATCCCGACCGGGGCCGCTGGCACGGACGATCGGTCTCCAGCGGCGAACTGGCCCGGGTGTACGGCTTCACCGACCTCGACGGCAGCCGGCCGGACGCCTGGCGTTACCTCGTCGAGGTCCAGGATCCCGGGAAACAGGCCGACGTCACCGGCTACCGCTGACCCGGGTCGCTGGCGGCGTAGAGTTCGGCGGAGCGCGCCGCGGCCCGGGCCAGCAGCGCCCGCAGCTCGGGCGGGCCGAGCACCTCCACCTCCGGCCCGAGCCCCAGCAACTGGGTGTACGCCACCTCGACGGACTCGACGGGCAGCCGGGTCACCACCCACCCCTGCCCGTCGGGCCGGTCGGCGGCGGCGAGCGCCTCGTCGTACACGAAGGGGGCATCGGCGAGGTCGCGGAGCCGCCGCAGGCCGGCGGGGCTCAGCCGGAGCGTCACCTCGGCCCGGAGCATGCTGCGCAGGAACGCCTCCGCCTGCTCCCGCCAGTAGCCGGCCAGGTCGAAGCCCTCGTCCCGGTCGAAGATTCGGTCGGTCGTCTCCACGCCGGTCACCCGGTCCACCCGGTACGTGCGGTGCCCGTCGCCGACCCGGGCCACCAGATACCAGATGCCGCTCTTGAGCACCAGGCCGTACGGGTGCAGCTCCCGGGTGACCTCGTGGTCGCCGCGCCGGTAGCGCAGCCGCACCACCCGGTCCCGCCAGGCCGCGCCGGCCAGCTCCCCAAGCCATGGCGGCGGTCCGGCCGCCCGGAACCAGCCCGGGACGTCCAGGTGGAACCGCTGCCCGGTGCGGGCAGGCGCGTCACGCAGGTTCGGCGGCAGCGCGGCCAGGATCTTCAGCTCGGCGGACGCCACCGCGTCGGCCAGCCCCATGTCGCCGGCCGGCCCGGGCAGCCCGGCGAGGAACAGCGCCTCGGCCTCGTCCCGGGTCAGCCCGGTCAGCCGGGTGCGGTAGCCGCCGAGCAGCCGGTAGCCACCGGCGCGACCCCGGTCGGCATAGACCGGCACCCCGGCGGCCGAGAGCGCCAGCACGTCCCGGTACACGGTCCGTTCGGAGACCTCCAGCTCCCGGGCCAGCTCCGCCGCCGTCATGGTCTCCCGTGCCTGCAGCAGCAGCACCAACGAGATCAGCCGGGACGCGCGCACCCGTCCATCCTGCCCGGCCCGCGCCACTAGGCTCTGCGCTCGTGAACGCACCCCGCACCACCGCGCCGCCCGTGACCGGTGCCGCCGGCCGGTTCCTCACCGGCGTCGGGCTGCTCCTGCGCGGCCTCGGCCTCTACCTCCGCAGCCCCGGGCTGATGCTGCTCGGCATCGTGCCGGCGCTGATCTCCGGTGCGCTCTTCGTGGCCGCGTTCGCCGCCCTGGCGTGGTTCGTCGACGACCTGGCCGCCCTGGTCACGCCGTTCGCCGACGACTGGTCGGCGACCTGGCGGAACCTGACGCGGGTGGTCGCCGGGCTCGCCTTCCTCGGCCTGGGCGGCCTGCTCGCGGTGGTCAGCTTCACCGCGGTCACCCTGGTCATCGGCGACCCGTTCTACGAGAAGATCTCCGAACGGGTGGAGGAGCGCTTCGGCGGCACCCCCGGTGCGGTCGACGTGCCGTTCTGGGCGTCGCTGCGCCGCAGCCTCGCCGACTCGGTGCGGCTGGTCGCCCTGTCGGTGCTGGTCGGCGTCCCACTGTTCGCTACCGGTTTCATCCCGGTGGTGGGCCAGACCGTGGTGCCGGTGATCGGTGCGGCGGTGGGTGGCTGGCTGCTCGCGCTGGAGTTGGTCGGCGCGCCGTTCTACCGCCGGGGGATGCGGCTGCCGGACCGCCGGTCGATCCTGAGGGCGGACCGGCCGACCGCGCTCGGCTTCGGCGTCGCCGTCTTCGTCTGCTTCCTGATCCCGTTGGGCGCGATACTGGTCATGCCGGCGGCGGTGGCCGGCGCCACGCTGCTGGCCCGCCGGTCCCTCGGCCAGTCGATCGAGGAGCGCTGACAGCCGATCCATCCTGGTCGAGGGGGACATCACCGGCCAGGAGTGGACCTCGTCATCGACGCCGCGAACTCATCCCCGCTCGGCGGCGGGGGCGTGGACGGAGGCGACCGCCTCGACCTCGACCAGCTGGTCGGCGTAGCCGAGCACGGCCACCCCGAGCAGGGTGCTGGGCGGGTCGTGGTCGCCGAAGTGGTCGCGGACCACCTCCCAGACGGTGACCAGGTCGGCCTGCCGGGAGGAGGCCACGTAGACGGTGGTCTTGACCACGTCGGTGAGCCGGGCGCCGGCCGCCGCCAGCGCGGTCTCCAGGTTGGCCATCACCTGTCGCGCCTGGGCGGCGTGGTCGCCCGGCGCCACCGTCCGGCCCTCGGCGTCCAGCGGACAGGCGCCGGCGGTGAAGACCAGCCGGGCCGGCGCCTCGACCGTGGCCGCGTACGCGTACTCGGCGACGTCGGAGAGGGCGGGCGCGCGGACAAGTCGGGGGGAGCGGGTCACCCCGCGACGGTACCGCCACGCATCCGAGGCGCTCGACCGGTTATCACTGCCGGCCCGATGGATGATCTTTCACCGACCGGAAGGGGCTGACGGGGAAGTACCGCACTGCATAGGTTCGGGGCGCAAGATCGGCCAAGATGCCGCCACCAACCCTCCGAGCGCCGGCCGTCCCCGGCGATGATCGGACAACGAAAGGTGACGTCATGCGGGAGATCTCCACCGAGATCGAGATCGACGCGGCCCCCGCCGAGGTGTGGGCCGTGCTCGCCGACTTTCCGAGCTACTCGGAGTGGAACCCGTTCATCCGGGAGGCGGCGGGTGACGCCCGGGTCGGGGAGACCCTGACCCTGCGGATGCGGTTCACCGGCCTGCTGGTGAAGCCCTTCGGTCGAATGGTCGATGCCACCCGGGGCGACTTCGACCGCCTCAACGTGGCGCTCAAGGAGCGGGTCGAGAAGTCGCGGTGACCGTCCGGGCGTCTTGATCCACCCGATACGGGATGTCGCGATGGCCCTTTGATGCCGCGACATCCCGTACCTCGGGTGGCGAACGGGTCAGGCCGACTCGCGCACGATCAGCTCGGTGGGGAGGATGACCGCCGGCTCGACCGGCTCACCGGCCGCCAGGCGGAGCAGCTGGCGGGTCATCTCCCGGCCGATCTCCTGGATCGGCTGGCGGACCGTGGTGAGCGGCGGCTCGGTGTAGGCGGCGGTCTCGATGTCGTCGAAGCCGACCACCGCCACGTCCTCCGGCACCCGCCGTCCGGCTTCCCGCAGGGCCCGCAGCGCGGCGTGTGCCATCAGGTCGGACGCGGCGAAGACCGCGTCCAGGTCGGGGTGCTCGGCGAGCAGGCGCCGCATCGCCGCCGCCCCGGACTCCCGGGTGAAGTCCCCGGCCGCCACCCGCTCCGCCAGCCCGGCGGCGGCCACCGTCTCCCGGTAGCCGGTCAGCCGTTCGATCCCGGCGACCATGTCCTGCGGCCCGGCGATGGTGGCGATCCGCCGCCGCCCGCTGTCGACGAGGTGCCGCACCGCCGCGGTCACCCCGCCGACGTGGTCGACGTCGACGTACGGCACCGGCGAGTCGCCGAGCGGCCGCCCGCTGCACACCACCGGGATGCCGAGCCGGGCGAGCCGGCCGGGCAGTGGGTCGGCCCCGTGCAACGAGGCGAAGAGCACCCCGTCGACGTGCCGGCCCGTGGTGTACCGCTCCACCCGGTCGTGCCCGGCCGGTGAGCCCGCCAGCATCAGCACCAGCTGCTTGTCGGCCGCCTCCAGCTCCTGGCTGACCCCCCGGATGATCCCGGGGAAGACCTGGTCGTCGGAGAAGACCCGGGTGGCCGCCTCGGGCATGACCAGGGCGATTGAATCGGTGCGCTGGGTGACCAGGCTGCGGGCGGCCAGGTTCGGCACGTACCCCAGCTCGGCGACCGCCCGGCGGACCGCCTCCCGGATCGGCTCGGCCACCGTGGTGGAGCCGTTGACCACCCGCGAGACGGTTGCCCGGGACACCCCGGCCCGCCGGGCCACCGCTTCGAGCGTCGGTCGTTGCGCCGTCGTCATCGTCGCCTCCCCCGCTCGTCACAGCCCGTTCCGGGAGATCACCTCCTGGTACCACCGGGCACTGGCCTTCGGTGTGCGCCGCTGGGTCAGGTAGTCGACGTGGACGATCCCGAACCGCCTGCGGTAGCCCTCCGCCCACTCGAAGTTGTCCAGCAATGACCATACGAGATAGCCGCGCAGGTCGACGCCCCGGGCGATGGCCTCGTGCGCGGCGCGCAGGTGACCGTCGAGGTAGGCGATCCGGTCGGTGTCGAGCACCGGTTCGCGGCGCGGCCCGTCCGCCCCGGCCTTGTCCGGAAACGCCGCGCCGTTCTCGGTGATCAGCAGCGGCACTCCGGGGTAGTCGGTGGCGATGCGCTCCAGCAGCCGGGTCAGCCCGGCCGGCTCGATCATCCAACCCATGTCGGTGAGCGGGCCGACCGGCGGCAGGAACTCGACCGCCCCGTCGGTGCCCGGGTACGCGCCTCCGCCCCCGGCGCCGTCCGGCCGGCCGGCGACGTAGGTGGGCTGGTAGTAGTTGACCCCGAGCAGGTCGATCGGGGCGGCGATCAGCTTCTCGTCCCCGTCCCGGACGAACGTCGGCTCGACCATCCGGGCCATGTGCTCCAGCACGTCGTCCGGGTAGGCCGCCCGCAGCAGCGGATCGAGGAAGATCCGGTTGTGCAGGCCGTCGACCAGGCGGACAGCGGCGGCGTCCACAGCGCTGTCCGGGTCGGCGGGGCGCACGTCGGCCGGGTTGAGGGTGATCCCGACCGTCTCCGCGCCGGCCGCCCGCAGCGCCCGGGCCGCCAGGCCGTGCCCGAGCAGCAGATGGTGTACGGCGGTGAAGGCCGCCGCGGGGTCCTGCTCGCCGGGGGCGTGCACCCCGTTGCCGTACCCGAGGTAGGCCGAGCACCACGGCTCGTTGAGCGTGGTCCAGGTCCGCACCCGGTCGCCGAGCCGGGCGTGCACCGCGGTGGCGTACGTGGCGAAGTGCTCGGCGGTCTCCCGGTTGGTCCAGCCGCCCCGGTCCTGGAGGGTCTGCGGGAGGTCCCAGTGGTAGAGCGTGATGATCGGGTCGATGCCCCGCTCCAGCAGCGCGTCGGTCAGCCGTTCGTAGAAGTCCAGCCCGCGCGGGTTCACCGGGCCGGTGCCGTCCGGTTGGATCCGTGGCCAGGCCACCGAGAAGCGGTACGCCCGCAGCCCCAGCTCCGCCATCAGCGCCACGTCCTCGGTGTACCGGTGGTAGTGGTCGCAGGCGATGTCGCCGGTGTGTCCCTGGTACACCTTGCCAGGCGTACGGCTGAAGGTGTCCCAGATCGACGGGCCGCGCCCGTCGTCGCGGGCCGCGCCCTCGATCTGGTACGCCGCGGTGGCGGCGCCCCAGAGGAAGTTCTCGGGAAATCGGAGATCGCTCACGCCTTGACCGCACCTTCCATGATCCCGCCGATGATCTGGCGGCCGAACAGGACGAAGACCAGCAGCAGCGGAAGGGTCGCGATGGCCGTGCCGGTGAAGACCTGCGACATGTCCTGGTAGTACCCGTCCGACAGCGCCCGCAACGACAGCTGCACGGTCGGGTTCTCCGGGTCGTTGAGAACAGCGTACGGCCAGAGGAAATCGTTCCACGTGGTCATGAAGGTGAGCAGGCCGAGTACCGCGGCGGCGGGGCGCAGCGCGGGCAGCACCACGTTCCAGTAGACCCGCCAGGTGCCGCAGCCGTCCATCCGGGCCGCCTCGATCAGCTCGGTGCTGACCGCCTGGCCGGCGTACTGCCGCATCATGAACACCCCGAACCCGGTGACCAGCGCGGGCACGATCACCGCGGGCAGCCGGTCGTTCCAGTTCAGCTTGGTCATCAACAGGTACAGCGGGATGACGCCGAGCTGGGTCGGCACCATCATGGTCGCGATGATCACCATCAGCAGCGCGTTCCGGCCCCGGAAGCGCAGTTTGGCGAAGGCGAACCCGGCCAGGGTGGAGAAGAAGACCACCGACGCGGTGACCGTGGTCGCCACGATCGCCGAGTTGATCAGTCCGGTGAGGAAGTACGCGTCGGTGTTGCCGAAGAGGCGGGCGATGTTCGCCCCCAGGTTGCCCCCCGGGGTGACCGGTGGTGGCACCTGCCCCATCGCGTCGCTGGACCGGCTGGCGACCACGAACATCCAGTAGATCGGGAAGATCGACAGGAACGCGGCGAGGACCAGTGCGGCGTACGTCAGCGGGCTGGCCCGCCAGAGCCGGCTCATCGGAGGTCTCCCTTCGCGGCCCGGCCGCCGGGCGTCTGCCCGCCGAGCCGCCGGATGATCAGGACGTTCACCGCCGCCACGATGGCGATCAGGGCGAAGAGCAGCCACGCCACCGCCGAGCCGTAGCCGAAGTTGTAGTGCGGGGCGAAGGCGTTCTCGAACATGTACATGGTCACCGTCTGCGACTCGCGCAGCGGTCCGCCCCGGATGGGGTTGGTCCCGGAGTGGAACAGCCGTGGCTCGGTGAAGAGCTGGAGCCCGCCGATGGTGGAGATGATGACCGCGAAGATGATCGTGGGCTTGAGCAGCGGCACGGTGATCGACCAGAACTGCCGGGCCCGGCTGGCGCCGTCGATCGCCGCCGACTCGTACAGGTCGCGGGGGATCGCCTGCATGGCGGCCAGGAAGATCAGCGCGTTGTAGCCGGTCCACCGCCAGTCGACCATCGCCGAGATGGCCACCCAGGAGGCGAACCGGTTCGACTTCCAGCCGACGGCGTCGATGCCGATCAGGTCGAGCAGCCAGTTGACCATCCCGAACTCGCGGCCGAAGAGCACCCCGAAGACGATCGCGACGGCGGCGGTGGAGGTGACGTTCGGGATCAGGACCGCCATCCGCCAGCCCGTGCGGGCCCGCAGCTGCCGGTTGAGCAGGTTGGCCAGCCAGAGCGCGGCGAGTAGCTGGGGGACGGTGGAGATGACGAAGATGCCGAGGGTGTTGACCACCGCGTGCCAGAAGTCCGCGTCGGCCAGCAGCCGGGTGTAGTTCTCCGCGCCGACGAAGGCGTGGTCGGTGCCGAGCAGGTCCCAGTCGTGCAGCGAGACCCAGAAGGTGTACGCCAGCGGGTAGGCCCCGAAGACCGCGAAGAGCAGGAAGAACGGGGTGATGTAGAGGTAGGGCGAGTACCTGGTGTCGAACCGGCTGAGCCGGTGGGACCGGGTGGTGGGTGCCGGTAGGACCGGCGGCCGCGCGTCGAGTTGGACGCTCATGGCCGGAGACTCCTTTCCACGCCGCACGCACCGCTCCCGCGCCCCCGGCCGGCCGGGGCTGTCCGCCGCGGGGCACGCGACGTCCAGCCCGGGATCGGCCGCGCCGGGGGCGGGGAGGTGCGGGAGGGTTTACTTGGCGGCGGCCTTCTTCGCGTTGGTCACCGCGTCGGTCCAGCCCTGGTCAGGGGTGCGCTGGCCCAATTCCACGGTCCGGACGGCGTTCTCCACCTCGGTGCGGACGGCCTGGTTCTTCGGGCCCATGTAGACCGGCTTCAGGTTCTTGGCGCCGGCGGCGAAGATCTGCCCCACCGGGGCGTCGGAGAAGTACGCGTTCGTCGAGCCGGTGATCGCCGGGTCGTCGAGGGCCTGCGGCGAGGACGGCAGCGGCCCCTTGGCCTTGAACGCGCCGATCTGCCCCTTGGCGCTGGTCAGGAACTTGGCCAGCTCGATCGCCTCGGCCTGGTGCTTGCTCTGCTTGGGTACCGCCAGGTAGGAGCCGCCCCAGTTGCCGCCGTTGCCGGGTACCTGGGCGATGTCCCACTTGCCCTTCGCGGCCGCGCCGGCGTTGCCCTCGATCACTCCGGTCATCCAGGCGGGGCAGGCGATGGTGGCGAACTTCGCCTGCTTGAAGGCGGAGACCCACTCCTCGGACCAGGCGCCGTACTTGCCGGACAGGCCGGAGCCGATGATGTCCATGGTGGTGTCCCAGGCCTGCTTGACCGCCGGGTTGCTGTCGACCACCAGGTTGTCGCCGGTGTCGTAGTAGTGGTAGCCCGTGGTGTTGCCCGCGGTCTGGAGCACGATGGTGTTGAAGGTGTTGGTGGCGGCGTCGAGGAACGCGGCGCCGGTGTTGGCCGCCTTGAACTTCTCGCCGACCGTGATGTAGTCCTGCCAGGTCGGCCAGAGCTTCGACACCGCGTCCCGGTCGGTGGGCAGGCCGGCCTTGGCGAACAGGTCCTTGCGGTAGCACATCGCCATGCCGCCCACGTCGGTGCCGAGGCCGATCAGCTGCTTGCCGTCGGCGGTGAGCCCGCCGTTCCACTTCCAGTCCAGGAAGTTGCCCTTCAGCTCGGCCGCGCCGTGGTCCAGCAGATTGACGAAGTTTCCGGGGTTGGCCTTGTACTCGACCAGCAACCCCTCCTCGATGGCGACCACGTCGCCGGCGCCCTTGCCGGCGGCGAGCCACTGGGTCAGCTTCGGCGAGTACTCGTCGAGGTTGCCGCCGGTGCCCCGCTCGACGATCTTCACGTCGGGGTGGCTGGCCATGTACTCCTTGTAGAGCTCCTCGTAGCCGAACTGGCCGAATACGTCGACGGTCAGCGTGATCGGCCCGTCCTCGGCGGCGTCGTCGCCCGCGCAGCCGGTGCTGGCGAGCAGCGCGGTGGCGGCGACGAGGGCGACCGCCGCGAGGCGGCGGCGGGATGTGGCACCCATTGGTCTTGGACCCCTCTCAGGTCGTCGGGTGGTGGTGGATGAATCTGAGAGAGCGCTCTCACGTAGGGTGTCCGCTCGCCGGGCGGCTGTCAAGAGAGCGCTCTCCCGCTCTTGCTCGCCGTCCCCTCTCCCGCTCTCCGGGAGGCCGCTCATGCGAAAAGAGTGGTCATTCCCAGCGGAATGGCCACTCTTTTCCGGTAAGTGGGGGGACCTTCACCCGCGGCGTACGGGTTCAGCCGGCGCGGAGGGCTTCCAGCAGGGGGCGGTCACCGGTCACGTCCAGCGTGTCGAAGCTGACCCGCCCCCACAGTGCGAGCAGCAGGTCGCTCGCGGTGCCGCTGACCTGCGCCCGGGCATGGTGGTCGTCGTGGTCGAAGATGGTGTCGGTGTCGAGCAGCGCGACGCCCTCGCCGCGCAGCCGCAGGAGCCACGACTGCGCGGCGTCCACCGCGGAGAGCCGCACCACCCCGTGCCACTGGCCGGCCGTGTGCCGGCGCCCGGCGGGCAGCCAGGTGTCCAGTACCTCGCTCACCCCGTCCGCGGCGAGCTTCGCCTCGATCGGCTCGCCGGCGGCGATGGCCAACTGGGCGTCCCAGCGGTGCACCGCGGTCTCGTGGGCCATCCGGCGCGACCAGAAGCCGGCCTTCTTCGGCTGCGGCGCCCAGTTCCACGCCGGCACCTCCGGATCGAGGGTGTCCAGCAGGGCGATGAGCTGGCCGTACGCCTGCTGCCACAGCTGGAGCGGGGGGACGCCCGGTTCCGGCTCGGCGCGTTGGGCCCGCCCCGGCGGCGCCTGGGTGGTGCCGGCGCCGGCGACGGAGTGCACCCAGCGGTAGACGCCAGCGAGGTGCAGGGTGAGGTCGGTGACCGTCCAGCCGGGACAGGACAGCACCGGGGTCTCCGGCGGCGCCTCGGCCACCGCGGCGGCGAACGCCGGCCCCTCCGCGCGGAGGGCGCCGACCCAGAAGTCCTTCGTGCCGTGCAGTCTGCTCATCGCAATCCTCCCGGGGGTGACCGGGCCACCAGTGGGTGCCGCGGCTACCCCTCAGCCTAGGGTGAAAGGCGTGTCAGACGTCTACGCCCAGCCGACAACCGGAGCCGATCCCGCCGCCGCCTGCGAATTGGCGCGATACACCACACTGCGCCTGGGTGGGGCGGCGGACCGGGTGGTCACCGCCACCAGTGCCGACGAGATCGTGCGGTCGGTGCGGGAGGCGGGCGAGCGGGACGAGCCGGTGCTGGTCCTCGCCGGGGGCAGCAACGTGGTGATCGGTGACGCCGGGTTCCCGGGCACCGTGGTGCTGGTCCGCTCGCGCGGCCTGCGGGTGGTCGCCGAGGACGCCGCCACGGTCACCGTGCGCGTCGAAGCCGGCGAGCCCTGGGACGAGCTGGTCGCCAGCACGGTGGCCAACGGCTGGTCCGGGCTGGAATGCCTCTCCGGCATCCCCGGTTCGACCGGCGCCACCCCCATTCAGAACGTCGGCGCGTACGGCCAGGAAGTCGCCGAGACCATCACCGGCGTGCAGGTATACGACCGGGTCGAGGGCGCCACCGGCCGGATCGCCGCCGTCGACTGCGGCTTCGCGTACCGGTCCAGCATCTTCAAGTACAGCGACCGCTGGGTGGTGCTCTCCGTCGACTTCCGGCTCACCCGCGCACCGCTCTCCGGCCCGGTCCGGTACGCCGAACTGGCCCGGGCGCTCGGCGTCGAGGTGGGGGACCGGGTGCCCCTGGCCGACGCCCGAGAGGCCGTGCTGCGGCTGCGTGCTGGTAAGGGCATGGTGCTCGACGCCGACGACCCGGACACCCGCTCGGTCGGCTCGTTCTTCACCAATCCGGTGCTGGACCGGGCCGGGTACGAGCTGCTGCGCGAGCGCGCCGCCGACCTCGGGGAGCCGCCGGCCTGGCCCGGGGCGGGTGACATGGTCAAGGTCAGCGCCGCCTGGCTGATCGAGCGGGCCGGCTTCGGCAAGGGCCACCCGGGCCCGGAGGGCGTCGCCATCTCCAGCAAGCACACCCTGGCGCTGACCAACCGGGGCGGCACCGCCCGCACCGCCGCCCTGGTCGACCTGGCCCGCCAGATCCGCGACGGCGTCCACAACCGCTTCGGCGTCACCCTCCACCCGGAACCCGTCCTCATCAACTGCACCATCTGACCCCCGCCCCCCGCTCTTTCGCCGGGCGAGGGAGCGGGGGGCGGGGGTCAGATGGTGCAGT
>NZ_POUB01000083.1 GCF_003236335.1 Micromonospora deserti | reverse complement strand
CGGTGGCGGAGGACGCGGAGGGGCGGCTCGGGTTCGGCGGCCCGAAGCTGGTGCTGGTGAAGCCGCTGACCTACATGAACCTGTCCGGCGGCCCGGTGGCCGCGCTGGCCCAGTTCTACAAGGTGCCGCCGGGGCAGGTGGTCGCCGTGCACGACGAACTGGACATCGGTTACGGCCAGGTGCGGGTGAAGTGCGGCGGCGGTGAGGGCGGGCACAACGGGCTGCGGTCCATGTCGAAGTCGCTGGGCACCAGGGAGTACGTGCGGGTGCGGTTCGGCATCGGCCGGCCGCCGGGGCGACAGGACCCGGCGGACTACGTACTGTCGGATTTCGGCGCGGTGGAGCGTAAGGAGCTGGAGTTCCTGGTGGACCGGGCGGCGGACGTGGTGGAGTCGGTCATCACCCGGGGTGTGGAGCCCACGCAGAACCTGTACCACGGGGTGTGAGTGCCGGGTCGGTGGCCGCCGGCCGGTAGTCTGCGCCTTTTCCGGGGTGTGCGACCGGCGACGCGGCTGGTCGGGACGGGCCGGGGCGGCGCGGATCGAGGCGACGGGAGCAGGTTGTGGGCAGTCCTCCGATGATCGACGGCGCGTTCGCCCGGTGGCTGGCGGCCCGGGCTGGTCAGGCGCTGCTCGGCCTGCGGGCCGAGACGGGCTTCGCCGACGCGGGGGCGTTGAAGTCCGCGGGCGACAAGGTGTCGCACGACCTGATCCGTACGGAGCTGGCGACGTGGCGGCCGGGGGACGCGGTCCTCTCCGAGGAGGATGAGGGGTCGCGGCTGGCCTGGGCGGCGGAGGTGAGCACCGGGGCGGTGTCCCGGTTGACCGCGGACCGGGTGTGGATCATCGATCCGCTGGACGGTACCCGGGAGTTCGCCGAGGAGGGCCGGTCGGACTGGGCGGTGCACGTGGCGCTGTGGGCGCGCAAGGCGCCCACGCCGCACGGCCTGGTGGCGGGCGCGGTGGCGTTGCCGGCCCAGCACCGGGTGCTCGGTACGGATCAACCGCCGGCGTACCCGCCGATGACGTTGGAGGCGGCGACGTCGGGTAGCGGGCGGACGATCCGCCTGGCGGCGAGCCGGAGCCGGCCGCCGGTCTTCCTGACCGATCTGGCCGAGGAGGTCGGTGCGCACCTGGTGCCGATGGGGTCGGCCGGGGCGAAGATCGCGGCGGTGGTCACCGGTGAGGTGGACGCCTACATCCACGCCGGCGGCCAGTACGAGTGGGATTCGGCGGCGCCGGTGGCTGTGGCGACGGCCACCGGGCTGCACGCTTCCCGGATCGACGGATCTGCGCTGAAATACAACGAGGCGGATCCGCGCCTGCCTGACCTGCTGGTCTGTCGCAAGGATCTCGCCAGCCGGTTGCTTGCAGCGTTGCAGCGACATTCCGGGTAGCCTGAGCGCACTTCTTGACATACCCGACCGGAAAGGTCTGGAAATCGGATGAGCGAGCGAATCGAGCCCGCGTCATGACCGCACCCGCCGCCTACCAGGTCTCCCACCTCGACGCGCTGGAGGCCGAGAGCATCTTCGTGATGCGCGAGGTGGTCGCCGAGATGGAACGCCCGGTGCTGCTCTTCTCCGGCGGCAAGGACTCGATCGTGATGCTCCGGCTGGCGCAGAAGGCGTTCGCCCCGGCCAACATCCCCTTTCCGGTGATGCACGTCGACACCGGGCACAACTTCCCCGAGGTGCTGGAGTACCGCGACCAGCGGGTCGCCGAGCTGGGGCTGCACCTGGTGGTGGCGAGCGTGCCCGAGGCGCTGGCCAACGGGCTGGTCCGGGAGTCCGCCGATGGGATGCGTAACCGGATCCAGACCCCGGTGCTGCTCGACGCGGTGGAGAAGCACCGGTTCGACGCGTTGTTCGGCGGCGCCCGCCGCGACGAGGAGAAGGCCCGGGCCAAGGAGCGGGTGTTCAGCTTCCGCGACGAGTTCGGCCAGTGGGATCCGAAGAACCAGCGGCCCGAGCTGTGGTCGCTGTACAACGGCCGGCACCACCCGGGCGAGTCGATCCGGGTCTTTCCGCTGTCCAACTGGACCGAGCTGGACGTCTGGCACTACATCGCCCGGGAGCGGATCGCCCTGCCGTCGATCTACTACGCCCACGAGCGCGAGGTGGTCGAGCGCGACGGGATGCTCTACGCGGTGAACGAGTTCTTCCGCCCCCGCGCGGGCGAGGAGCGGTTCAAGGCGCGGGTGCGCTACCGCACGGTCGGCGACGCGTCCTGCACGGCGGCCGTGCGCTCCGACGCCGACACGGTGGAGAAGGTCATCGAGGAGGTCGCCGCCACCCGGATCACCGAGCGCGGCGCGACCCGCGGTGACGACCGGGTCAGCGAGGCCGCCATGGAGGACCGCAAGCGGGAGGGCTACTTCTGATGGGCACCGAGACCCTGGCGCCGGCCACGTCCGACGCGGCGGCCCGGCCGATGGACCTGCTGCGGTTCGCCACCGCCGGCAGCGTGGACGACGGCAAGTCGACCCTGATCGGCCGGCTGCTGTACGACACGAAGTCGCTCTTCACCGACCAGCTCGCCGCGGTGGAGGCGGTCAGCGCGGCCCGGGGCGACGAGTACACCAACCTGGCGCTGCTCACCGACGGCCTGCGGGCCGAGCGGGAGCAGGGCATCACCATCGACGTGGCGTACCGCTATTTCGCCACCCCGCGCCGGAAGTTCATCATCGCCGACACCCCGGGGCACATCCAGTACACCCGGAACATGGTGACCGGGGCGTCGACGGCCGACCTGGCGCTGATCCTGGTCGACGCCCGCAAGGGCCTGGTCGAGCAGTCCCGCCGGCACGCGTTCCTCTGCTCGCTGCTGCGGGTGCCGCACCTGGTGCTCTGCGTCAACAAGATGGACCTGGTCGACTGGTCGCAGGAGGTCTTCGAGCGGATCGCGGACGAGTTCACCGCGTTCGCCGCGAAGCTGGAGGTGCCCGACCTGACGGTGGTGCCGATCTCCGCGCTGAAGGGCGACAACATCGTCTCCCGCTCGAAGAACATGCCCTGGTACGAGGGGCCGTCGCTGCTGCACCACCTGGAGCGGGTGCACATCGCCAGCGACCGCAACCTGGTCGACGTCCGGTTCCCCGTGCAGTACGTGATCCGGCCGCAGTCCACCACTGTCACCGACTACCGGGGTTACGCCGGCCAGGTCGCCTCCGGCGTGCTCAAGCCGGGCGACGAGGTGATGGTGCTGCCGTCGGGCTTCACCAGCCGGATCGCCGCCGTGGAGACCGCCGACGGGCCGGTCGCGGAGGCGTTCCCGCCGATGTCGGTGACCGTACGCCTGACCGACGAGATCGACATCTCCCGGGGCGACCTGATCTGCCGGCCGAACAACGCCCCCGCGGTGGCCCAGGATATCGAGGCGATGATCTGCTGGATGGACGAGAGCCGCCCGCTCCAGGTCGGCGGCAGGTACGCGATCAAGCACACCACCCGGTCGGCCCGGGCGATCGTGCGGAGCCTGCACTACCGGCTGGACATCAACTCGCTGCACCGGGACGAGTCGGCGGGCGAGTTGAAGCTCAACGAGATCGGCCGGGTCCGGCTGCGCACCACCATCCCGCTGCTCGCCGACGAGTACCGGCGCAACCGCACCACCGGCGGGTTCGTCGTGATCGACGAGACCACCAACCGCACCGTCGGTGCGGGCATGATCGTCGAAGCCTCCTGACGCCGGCCTCCGATCAGGAGGTCGCCCGCCGTCCGGTCAGCCGGGCGGGGCCGCCAGTCGGGTCCAGATCCGGTAGCCGATCCAGCGGACGGCGGGAGCGGCCCGGCGGCGCAGCCGACCGGTGCGCGGCGACGCGCGCCCGGTGTGGCTCGGCGGGTGCCGCTGGTCGGCGCGACGGCCCGGGTGCGGGCCGCGCCGCCGCGACGACCGGGGACGCGCACAGTCAGTCCAGGCGGGTGGCGCCGCCGGCCGGGAGCACGGTGACGTGGCCTGGGGCGGGGAAACCGCGCGCGGCGTACGCGGTGCTGACCGCCCGCGCCACCGCGTCGGCGCGGTCCGCGTCGACCAGGGCGAGGACGCAGCCGCCGAAGCCGCCGCCGGTCATCCGGGCACCGTGCGCCCCGGCGGCGAGGGCCGCCTCGACCGCGGTGTCGATCTCCGGGACGGTGATCTCGAAGTCGTCCCGCATCGAGGCGTGCGAGGCGGTCAGCAGTGGGCCGATCTCGCGTACCTTGCCGGCGCGCAGCAGCGCGACGGTGTCGAGCACCCGCTGGTCCTCGGTGACCACGTGCCGGACCCGCCGCCGGGTCTCGTCGTCGGGCAGCCGGCTGAGCGCCGCGTCCAGCCCGTCGACGGTGAGGTCGCGCAGCGCGGGTACGCCGAGCAGCTCGGCGGCCGTCTCGCAGGACCTGCGGCGGGCGGCGTATTCGCCGTCGGCGTGCCGGTGCGGGGCGTGGCTGTCGACGACCAGCACGGCCAACCCGGCGCCGTCGAGGTCGAACGGGATGTGCTCGACGGACTCGTCGCGGCAGTCCAGGAAGAGGGCGTGGCCGGCGCGGCAGCGGATCGCCGCCGACTGGTCCATGATCCCGGTTGGCGCGCCGACGTAGCCGTTCTCGGCGCGCTGCGCCAGGCGGGGTTGCCTCTCGGTGGGCAGGTCCAGGCGGCCCAGCTCGACCAGGGCGGCCAGCACGGCCGACTCCAGCGCCGCCGAGGAGGACAGCCCCGAGCCCAGCGGCACGTCGGAGGCGATCGCCAGCCGGGCGCCGGGCACCCGGTGCCCCGCGTCCCGCAGCGCCCACACCACCCCGGCGACGTACGCGGCCCAGCCGGTGACCCGGCCCGGCTCGGCGACCTCGGTGGCGCCGAAGGTGACCGTCTCGCCGGACAGCTCGGACCAGACCGTCCAGGTCTCGCCCGGCAGCGGCGCCGCGGCGGCGACGGTGCGCAGCGACAGGGCGAAGGGGAGGACGAAACCGTCGTTGTAGTCGGTGTGCTCGCCGATCAGGTTGGCCCGGCCGGGAGCCGCCCAGCGGCCGGCGGGCGGCTCACCGTACTGCCTGGTGAAGCCGGCGGTGGCGCGGGCGGCGACGTCGGTCACGGCCGCCCCAGGTGGTGGGTGCGGTAGAAGGACCAGGCGTCGGCGACCATGTCGTGCAGGGTTGGCTTCTCCGGCACCCAGCCCAGTTCGGCGCGGGCCAGGGCGGAGGAGGCGACCAGCTCGGCCGGGTCGCCCTCGCGGCGCGGCGCCATCTCGACCGGCACCGGGTGCCCGGTGACCTCGCGGACCACCTCGACCACCTGCCGGTTGGTGAAGCCGTTGCCGTTGCCCAGGTTGTAGATCCGGTGCTGGCCGCCGCTGGCCGCGTCGAGCGCCAGCAGGTGGGCGCGGGCCAGGTCGGCGACGTGGATGTAGTCGCGGACGCAGGTGCCGTCGGCGGTGGGGTAGTCGTCGCCGAAGAGCTGGAGTTTCTCCCGCCGGCCGGCGGCGACCTCCAGCGCGATCGGGATGAGGTGGGTCTCCGGGTCGTGCCGCTCGCCGAGCGCCACGTCGCCGGTGAGGTGCGCGCCGGCGACGTTGAAGTAGCGCAGGGAGACCGCGGCGAGGCCGTGCCCGACCGCCTCGGAGGTGAGCGCCATGTCGACCGCCAGCTTGGTCGCGCCGTACGTGTTGGTGGGGGCCTTGACCGCGGTCTCCGGGATGGGCAGCTCGGTGGGGTTGCCGTAGACCGCGGCGGTGGAGGAGAAGACCAGTCGGGGCACCCCGGCGGCCCGGACCGCGTCGATCAGCGCGAGCGAGCCGACCGTGTTGGTGTGCCAGTAGAGCTCCGGCTTGACCATCGACTCGCCGGCGGCGATCAGCGCGGCGAAGTGCAGGACGCCGTCGAAGCCGGCCTCCCGGGTGAGCACCCGGCCCGCGTCGTGGACGGGCATCTCGACGTGCGTCGCGTCGGGGGCGAGCGCTTCCCGGTGGCCGGTGCGCAGGTCGTCGAGGACGACCACCTCGTGGCCGGCGTCGAGCAGCATCCGGGTCACCACGCTGCCGATGAAGCCGGCGCCGCCGGTGACGAGCAGTTTCACGTCGGTCTCCTCCTGCCTGGCCGTCTCGGCCGGGACCATGTGGTGATCACCCTACGGCCGGCGGCCGTGCCCCGGCTCCACGCCGGGCACCGCCATTTCATCATAAACTCTCATGATTAAACAGAGCCGAACATCATGACGTGCCGGTGACCGCCGCCTCCGCTGTCTACCATCACTGTCATGCGGGAAGCGGGTGGTCCCGGGCTCCGCCGTCGAGTGCGGGGCCGGCCCCGCCGCGAACCCGGCCCGCTGGCCCGCGCCGTCGCCCGGATGGTCGTGCGGATCACCGACGGCGCCACCCGGGCGGTGACCGACCTGCTCGGCGCCAGCCCGGCCGCCGGACGGGAGCGGATCAGCGAGGACGAGCTGCGCGACCTGGTCGCCGCCAACATCCGGCTCGACCCGGTCGAACGCCGGATCATCGAAGAGGTGCTGGTCGCCGGCGCCAGCCTGGTCCGTGAGGTGATGATGCCCCGCACCGAGGTGGTCTTCCTCTCCGCCCGGCTGACCCTCGCCGAGGCCGAGCGGGTGGTCCGGGCCGAGACGCACACCCGCTACCCGGTGGTCGACGGCACCCACGACGACGTGGTCGGCTTCGTGCACCTGCGCGACGTGCTGCTCCGCCCCGACCTGGACCCGTGCACCAGCGTCGGGGAGCTGACCCGCGAGGTGAAGCGGCTGCCCGGCAGCAAGCGGGTGCTCGCCGCGCTGAGCGAGATGCGCCGGGAACGGCACCACCTCGCGGTGGTGGTCGACGAGTACGGCGGCACCGCCGGCATCGTCACCCTGGAGGACCTCATCGAGGAGCTGATCGGGGAGATCCACGACGAGTACGACACCGCCCCCGACCCGGTGCACGGTGGCCTGCCCGCCGTGGTCGACGGCCGGCTCAACCTCGCCGACTTCGCCGAGCGCACCGGGGTGACCCTGCCGCCGGGCCCGTACGAGACGGTCGGCGGGTTCGTGATGGCGGCGCTGGGGCGGCTCCCGGTGGTCGGTGACGAGGTGCCGGTGGCCGCCGAGCGCAACGGCACGGGTGGGCCGGCGCCCGACGACCCGCCCGGCTGGCTGCTGCGGGTGCTGGCGCTGGAGGGGCGCCGGGTGGCCCGGCTCGCGGTCTCGGCGGTGCGCCTGCCCGAGCCGCGCCGCGAGGTCATCGCCCCGACCCTCGCGGGTCGGCCCCGACCCGCCGGCCCGTCATGACGGCCGCCGGGTGGTGCTGACAGAATTGCCGGCATGTCCGACGTTCCCGCCCGCCCCCGCGTCTTCTCCGGCATCCAGCCGACGGCCGACTCGTTCCACCTCGGCAACTACCTGGGCGCGGTGCGGCACTGGGTGGCGTTGCAGGACACCCACGACGCCTTCTACTGCGTGGTCGACCTGCACGCGATCACCGCGGGCCACGACCCCGCGGTGCTGCGGCAGCGCTCCCGGGTGGCCGCCGCCCAGCTCTTCGCGGTGGGCCTCGACCCGGAGCGGAGCACGCTGTTCGTCCAGTCGCAGGTGCCCGAGCACCCGCAGCTGGCCTGGGTGCTGGGCTGCATCACCGGCTTCGGCGAGGCGAGCCGGATGACCCAGTTCAAGGACAAGTCCCAGAAGCAGGGTGGCGAGCGGGCCAGCGTCGGCCTGTTCACCTACCCGATCCTGCAGGCCGCCGACATCCTGCTCTACCAGGCCCACGCGGTGCCCGTCGGTGAGGACCAGCGCCAGCACCTGGAGCTCTCCCGCGATCTGGCGCAGCGGTTCAACTCGCTGTTCGGCAAGACCTTCACCGTGCCCGCGCCGCACATCGTGAAGGACACCGCGAAGATCACCGACCTGCAGGACCCGACCGCCAAGATGTCGAAGTCGTCCTCTTCGCCCGCCGGCATCATCGACCTCCTGGAGGACCCGGCCCGCTCGGCCAAGAAGATCCGCTCCGCGGTCACCGACACCGGTCGCGAGATCGTCTTCGACGCCGAGACCAAGCCCGGCATCTCCAACCTGCTCACCATCTACTCCGCGCTCTCCGGCCGGACCATCGACGACCTGGTGGCCGCGTACGCCGGCAAGGGCTACGGCGACCTGAAGAAGGACCTGGCCGAGGTGGTGCGGGACTTCGTCGGCCCGATCCAGGAGCGCACCCGCACCTACCTGGACGACCCGGCCCAGCTGGACAAGCTGCTCGCCGCCGGCGCGGAGAAGGCCCGCAGGGTCGCCGCCGCCACGCTGCGCGCCGCGTACGAGCGGGTGGGCTTCTTCCCGCCGGTGCACGGCGGGTAGCGCCCCGGGGCGCGACGGTACGGGTGGGGACGGGTCGGTGGCCGGGAGGGGTGGCGCGGAGCGTGGACGGCAGTAACGGGGCGCCGGAGGCCGGGGACACCCTCCAGATCGGGATCGCGGTGGACATCCCCGAGCCGTGGGGCAACATGCTCACCCGGCGACGGATCGAGGCCGGCGACCCGCAGGCCGTCCCCGCGCACGTGACGCTGCTCGGGCCGACCGAGATCCCGGTGGCCGCGCTGCCCGCCGTCGAGCGGCACCTGGGCGCGGTCGCCGCCGCGCACCTGCCGTTCACCCTGCATTTGCGGGGCACCGGCACGTTCCGGCCGGTGACCCAGGTGGTCTTCGTGGCGGTGGCCGCCGGGATCAGCGAGTGTGAGCTACTCGCCGCCGCGATCAGCGCCGCCCCGGAACTGCGCCGGGAGGCGCGCTTCCCGTACCACCCGCACGTCACGGTCGCCCAGGACGTCACGCCGGAGGCGCTGGACAAGGTGTACGAGGACCTCGCCGACTTCTCCGCGATGTTCGAGGTGGAGGCGTTCACCCTCTTCTCGCACAGCGGCCAGGCCCGGTGGCAGCCGCGGCGGGACTTCCGGCTGGGCGGCTGAGTCCCCGGTCCGGTGCGGGCACGGCGGCCGACGCGCCGGTTGGCGAGGGGTCGCGCCGGGGTTGCCCGCGCGGCGGCGGGAGATCGGCGAGGATGACGGCGTGAACGTGTTCGGCCGCATCGAGGCGGGCATCGGCCGCCGGATCAGCGCCGCCCGGCGCCGCTCCGGCGCGGTCGACCACCTGTGGCGGGCCGGCGTGCTCTACACCGGGGTGCTGGGCGGGCGGCTGGCCGCGGCGATCGCCTACTACGGCTTCTTCGCCGTCTTCGCGCTGGCCCTGGTGGCGTACTGGGCCTTCGGGGCGATCCTGGAGGACAACGACGAGGTCAGGACGGCGGCGGCCGACTTCCTGCGGGAGAATCTGCCGTTCCTCGACCCGGTGCAGATCGCCGACACCAGCGGCACGGTCGGGGTCGTCGGCCTGATCATCCTGGTCTTCACCGGGATCGGCTGGGTGGAGGCGATCCGCTCCTCGCAGCGGCTGATGTACGGGCTCAACCAGCAGCCCGGCAACCTGGTGGTCCGCCGGCTGGTCGACCTGGGTGTGCTGCTGGTCGTCTTCGTGCTGCTCGGCGTCTCGGTGGCCGCGGTCGACGCGCTGGAGTCGCTGCTGCGTTTCCTGCTGCGCAGCACCGGGTCGATCGGCCTGACCTCGGTCAGCGCGGCGCTCAGCGTGCTGGTCAACGCGGTGCTCGCCACGCTGCTGCTGGTCGCGGTGCCCCGGCTGCGGATGAGCCGGTCCCGGCTGCGCCCGGTGGTGCTGCTGGTCGCGGTCGGCATCACGCTGCTGAACACCGTCGGGCGCTACTACGTCGTGCGTACCGAGCGGAATCCGGCGTACACGGTGGTGGCCGGCGCGGTGGGGTTGCTGCTCTACCTCTACCTGCTCAACCAACTGTTGCTCTTCGGTGCGGCCCTCGCCGCCACCAGCGAGCGGGGGCGGGTGGTGGACCTGGCGGAGGGCCCGGCGCCGGTCGACCTGGACGCGGAGACCGAGCCCGGCACCCCGGGCGGGGCCGGATGACCGTTGGAGAGGAGGAGGGGTGCTGATCTCGGTCGACCCGGGCTCGTCGGTGTCGCCGTACGAGCAGGTGCGGGTGCAGTTGGCGGAGATGATCGGGGACGGCCGGCTGCCGGTCGGGGCGCGGCTGCCCACCGTCCGGCAGCTCGCGGCGGACCTGCACCTGGCGGCGAACACGGTGGCCCGGGCGTACCGGGAGTTGGAGGCGGCGGGGCTGCTGGAGACCCGAGGCCGGCACGGCACGTTCGTCGCACCCGGCCGGGATGATGCGATGGACCGGTTGCAGCGGGTGGCGGCCGAGTACGCCGTTCAGGCCGCCCGGCTGGGCGTGCCGCCAGCGGCGGCGCTCGCCCTGGTGCGCGCCGCGCTGGACGCCAACCGACCGGGGTGAGCCGACGACAGGGAGGAGCCCGATGACCCTGGTTTGACCCTCCACCCCGCCAAGCCATGACCACAAGGGTTCGCGTCACGGCAGACCTCGTCCCCGACCCAAATCTCTTGATCACCGTCGTCAGGGCCAGGCGTGAGGGTGAATGGGGGGGAATGCGGCCCGGGTGTCCGACGGGACGGACCATGATGAGCCGGTGGGCGCACTTGTGACACTCGACCTGCCGGACGACTCGCCGATGTTCGACCTGCCGTGGATCATCACCTTCGGCCCGCTCAGCGACGTCGACGAGTGGGAGCCGGTGGTCTGCGGCCCGTACGAGCGGCCGCACGCGCTGGCGCTGGCCGAGTCGGTGGTCGCCGAGGAGCAGTTGATGGCGGTGGTGGAGCCGCTGTTGCCGGCGGTTTCCGCCGACCAGATCCGGGGCGAGATCGCCGCCGCGCAGATCGCCGCCGAGGACGAGATGGTGCAGATCGAGGAGGCCGACCTCTACGGCGACTTCGAGGACACCATCGATGAGGAGCTGGAGACCGCGGCCGAGGAGGCTCGGGGCGAGCCGCTCGTCCCGCCCAGCGAGGCGGAGCTGCGCGCCGGTTTCAGCCGGATCGCCGCGAAGCTTCCCGGCGTAGGGACCTGACCTCGCCGCTCGCCCGTCCGCAGTGGGAGGGTTCAACTGCGGGCGCGTGCCCAGCCGGTGAAACGCTCGGACAGGTCTGCTGCCGGCTTGCCGCTGTCCAGCTCGGCGAACTCCTCGGCGGCCTCAACCTGAAGGGTGGCGAGGTACAACAGGAGGGCCGTCCGGTCGTTGCGGTACTCGCCGAGGAGGCGCAGTTTCGCTGGTGAGCAGGGCCAGGCGATCCCGCAGGCCGCACAGCGCCAGGTGGGGCGGGAGGGAAGGTGTTCGGGGCGGCGGGTCACAGGGACGTCACCTCGATGTCCGTCACGCGGTCGACCCGGACGAAGGCGTACCGTTCGCGGACAGCGACCGACCCGTCTTCGCGGACCTCGCGCCCCTTCAGCTCGGCGCCCTCGTACGGGCCCCGGCCGATGACCTCGGAAACGTGCAGCATCAGGGTGCCGGTACCGAACGTGTAGGAACCTTCGGGCACCCGGATGACGTGGCCGACGATGAGGCTCACCAGCGGGCCCCGTTCGCGCGCCACTGCTGGGCGCGGGTCAGGTTCCCGGCACGGCCGGGGCCTGAGGTCGGGAAGAGGTGCGTCGGCTGGGTGGCCCAGCTCGGCCCCTGGTTGAGCGGCGCTCGGCATGGGAGCGGGGACGGCGTCGGGGCGGGGTCGCGGCGCCAGAACCGGAATCGCACAGCGGGGCCTCCTCGGGTCGCTGGAAGGGGCCGCCCCGCCCCTCACGAGGCGGGCCCCCGACTGGCGCAACCGCCGGGCCTCGGGTCGCCTCCACCGGCCGCGCCGTCTGTCCTTCCACCCTGGACGCCGGGCCCCTACGCTCGGAACAGTCACCGCTCGATCGCGGAGCGCGGCGGCCACTTCAGGGCCGGTAAGGAACGGTGTGGACAGTCGTGGAAGGGCATGGAACCCGTGGGAATCTCGCCGTCTGAGTACCTTCTTCGCGAGCTACGGCGGCGCCGGACCGCTGCCGGGCTGACACAGGCTCAGCTGGGCGAGCGGGTCTTCTGCTCAGACTCCCAGGTCAGCGCCATAGAGACCGGGGTGAAGCCGCCCAGCCTGCCCTACCTCACCGCCGTCGACGAGGCGCTAGGCACGGGTGGCTACTTCGCGACCCTGTGGGACGAGTTGGTCAAGGGGGACGCCGCGCCGGTCTGGCTGCGTGAGTGGATTGAGATAGAGCGCGAGGCGACCGCGCTGCGCTGGTACGAACACGCCTTCGTGCCCGGCCTCCTTCAGACCGAGGGGTACGCCAGCGCCACCTTCCGAGCGGCCCGAGTGCCGAGCTCGGAACTTGACCAGCGGGTCGCGGCGCGATTGGAACGGCAAACCGTGCTCTCCCGTGACCCCGCCCCGCACCTCTTCGTGGTCTTGGACGAGATGGTTGTCCGCCGCGCGTGCGGTGGTCCCGACGTCATGGCCGAGCAGCTGGAACACCTCATGGCCTGTGCCGAGCAGCCGCATATTCAGTTGCACATTGTCCCGATGTCTTCTGGCATGTACTCGGGCCTGGCCGGGGCCTTCATCCTCGCGGACCTGCCGGACGGATCCCGGGCCGGGTATGTGGACAACCAGCTAGCGGCGCAGATCGTGGAGCAGCCTGAAGGGGTTGCTAGCCTTGGACTGTCGTGGGACGCGGTCCGGGGCGAAGCCCTCCCGCTCGGCCAGACCCTCGACCTTCTCAAGGAAGCGGCTAAGACATGGATATGACGAATGCTCGCTGGCGGAAGGCGTCTCGCTCTTCCACCAACGGCGGGGCGTGCGTGGAAGTCGCCGACAACCTCCCGGGCGTCGTTGCCGTCCGCGATTCGAAGGACCCATCCGGCCCGGCGTTGACCTTCACGCCGGCAGCGTGGCGCACGTTCATTGGCGAGGTAGCCGAGCGGTCCTGACCGACGCGACACGCCAAGCGCCCGTCCAGGATTTCGGGGGCGGGCGCCTTGCGTTTGGCGCGCGGCCAGCCGCCGATGACGAGGCGAGCGGTAAGCGGACGGACGCCGGCGCCTCGGGAGCGGACTCCACGAGACGCCGGCGCACCTCACCCCCCACCACAAGGGGTCGGTGGCCCAGCCGCCCGGCGGCGCGGGGCACGACGGACGACCAGGTCGATGACGGGTACCCGCTCAGCGGCGTTCGAACCAGGCAGCCGCGTCGACCGGGAGCAGGTGGCCGGCGTCCTGCCCGGTGAGCGCCTGGCTGGCGACGATCGGCTCGCCGTACCCGTCGACCAGGGCCGGGACGCCGCTGAGGTTGACCACGCAGGTCAGCACGGCGTCGCCGGCGGTGCGGCTGAAGGCGAGCAGCCCGGGCTCGGTCTCCAGCCAGGTGATCCCGCCCGTGATCGCCAGCGCCGGGTGCGCGCGGCGGATCCGCAGGGCGGTGCGGTAGAGCTCCAGCGTCGAGCCGGGCACTCCGGTCTGGGCGGCGACCGAGAGGTCCCGCCAGGTGGCGGGGGCCGGCAGCCAGCTCAGCTCGCTGCCCTCCGGCCCGAAGCCGTACGGGGCCAGCTCCCCACTCCACGGGATGGGCACCCGGCAGCCGTCCCGGCTCTCCCCGATGCGCAGGAACGCCGGGTCCTGGCGAAGCTCGTCGGGGAGGTCGAGCACCTCCGGCAGGCCCAGCTCCTCGCCCTGGTAGACGTACGCGCAGCCGGGCAGGGCGAGCATCAGCAGGGCGGCGGCGCGGGCCCGGCGCAGGCCCTCCGCGCCGTCGCCGTAGCGGGTGACGTGCCGCTGCCGGTCGTGGTTGGAGAGCACCCAGGTGGTCGGGGCGCCGACGATGGTCGATTCGGCGAGGGCGGTGTCGACCACCTTTCGGAACGAGTCGGCCGACCAGGTGGCGTCGAGGAAGTCGAAGCTGAAGGCCTGGTGCAGCTCGTCCGGGCCGATGTAGCGGGCCAGTCGCTGCGGGGTCTCGGCCCACGCCTCGGCGACCGCCATCCGGCCGCCCGGGTAGCTGTCCAGGATCGGTCGCCAGGCGCGGTAGATGTCGTGCACCTCGTCCTGGTCGAAGTAGGGGAGGCGGCCCTTGCCCAGCAGTTCGGACTGGCGCTGGCCGGTGGTCATCGAGTTGAAGCCGACGTCCGGCAGCCCGTCCGCCTTGATCATGCCGTGCGCCACGTCGATCCGGAAGCCGTCGACGCCGCGGTCCAGCCAGAAGCGCAGGACATCCTCGAACTCGGCGCGCACCTGCGGGTGCCGCCAGTTCAGGTCGGGCTGGGCCGGGTCGAACAGGTGCAGGTACCACTGCCCGTCGTCCAGGCGGGTCCAGGCGGGGCCGCCGAAGATGCTCTCCCAGTCGTTCGGGGGCAGTTCACCCTGCTCGCCCTTGCCGTCGGCGAACAGGTAGCGCTCGCGTTCGGCGGAACCGGGGCCGGCGGCCAGGGCGGCCTGGAACCACGGGTGGGCGCTGGAGGTGTGGTTGGGAACCAGGTCGACGATGATCCGCAGGCCCAGCGCATGCGCGTCGGTGATCATGTGGTCGAAGTCGGCCAGCGTGCCGAACATCGGGTCGACATCGCGGTAGTCGGCGACGTCGTAGCCGCCGTCGATCATCGGCGAGGTGTAGAAGGGGGTCAGCCACAGTGCGTCGATCCCGAGGTCGCGCAGGTACGGCAGGCGCTCCCGGATGCCCTGGAGGTCGCCGATGCCGTCGCCGTTGGAGTCGGCGAAGCTGCGGACGTAGACCTGGTAGACGACCGCGGAGCGCCACCAGTCGGCGTCGGAGGTCAGCGGCGTGGGGTTGCTGACGGTCATCGGAGGCGTTCCCCGTTCTGTGGCGCGGCACGGCGGCACCCGCCGCCGGTGCGGGTGGCGGGCGCGCGGGTGCCCATGCAGGATGCCGCCCGGATGCTGAAAGCGTCAAGCATTTCTTGCGCAAGAAATGACGTCCGGGTCGGCAGTCGCCCGGTCAGGCCGGTACGGCCAGCGCCGGCGGGGCCGGGCGCTGCCGGGCCGCGCCGCCCTTGCCGGGACGGGCGGCGGGGGCCACCGCGGTGGAGCCACGGACCACGAGTTCCGGGCGGAACAGGTACTCCGAGTGTGGTGCGGCGTGCCCGTTGATCTCGTCGACCAGGGCCCGGACCGCGGCGACCGCCATCGCGGCGACCGGCTGCCGCATGGTGGTCAGCGGCGGGTCGGTGAAGGCCATCAGCGGGGAGTCGTCGTAGCCGACCACCGAGAGGTCCGCCGGGACCGACAGGCCGCGCTGCCGGGCGGCCCGGATCGCGCCGAGCGCCATCAGGTCCGAGCCGCAGACGATGCCAGTGACGCCGCGCTCCAGCAGCCGCGCGGCGGCGGCCTCGCCGCCCTCCACGCCGAACAGGGACAGCTCGGCCAGCTCGCCGAGCTCCGCCTCGGCCACGCCGGCCAGCCGGCTCACTGCGGCCCGGAAGCCGGCCACCCGCCGCTGCACCGGCACGAACCGGTCCGGGCCGGTGATGAGGCCGATCCGGCGGTGCCCGAGTGCCACCAGGTGGGCCACGGCCAGCTCGGTGGCCTCGCCGTCGTCGCAGGAGACGAAGGGCGCGGCGATGCCCGGGGCGTACCCGTTGATCATCACGATCGGCAGCGGGCGGGCGATCAGCGCCCGGTAGCGGTCGTGGTTGGCGGCGGTGTCGGCGTGCAGGCCGGAGACGAAGACGATCCCGGAGACCTGCCGGTCCAGCAGCATCTCGACGTACTCGTCCTCGGTGACGCCGCCGGGGGTCTGGGTGCACAGCACCGGGGTGAACCCGCTCTGCGCCAGGGTCGACTCGATCACCTGGGCGAAGGCGGGGAAGATCGGGTTGTCCAGCTCCGGGACCACCAGGCCGACCAGACCCGCGCTGCGCTTGCGCAGCCGGGCCGGGCGTTCGTAGCCGAGCACGTCGAGGGCGGTCAGGACGGCCTGCCGGGTCTCGGGGGCCACTCCGGGGCGGTCGTTGAGCACCCGCGACACCGTGGCCTCGCTGACTTCGGCCTGTTGGGCGATGTCGGACAGTCGAGCGCGCATGGCGGCACTTTAGCTCACGGGCAAGTTCTTGCGTACGCTCTTGCAAGCCCTTCCATTCTCTGAAACCTCTTGCTAACGTCCCCGCAACACGCGAGAGCAGCGGCGCTACAACCGGGCGCCGGTTGGCAAGAGCTTTCAGACGATCCCACGGCGGCCCGCCCCTTCCCCCGGCGGACCGCCTTGACGACAGGAGTACCGATGCGCATCCGTACCGCGGGTGTGGTCGCCGCCTTCGCCCTGGCGCTCGCCGCCTCCGGCTGCGGCGGCGGCAGCGACGAGCCGGCCGCGAAGGAATCCCCCAACGCTGCCGGCGGCAAGCTCGTGATCTGGGCCGACGACAAGCGGACGGCTGCCCTGAAGCCGTTCGCCGAGAAGTTCGGCCAGGACAACGGCGTCACCGTCGAGGTGCAGGCCGTCTCCAAGGACCTGCAGACCAACTTCGTCACCGCCTCGCAGCAGGGCAGCGGCCCGGACGTCGTGGTCGGCGCACACGACTGGATCGGCAACCTGGTGCAGAACGGCGCCATCGACCCGGTGCAGCTGGCCGCCGAGCAGAAGAGCGCGTTCAACGAGACCGCGATCAAGGCGGTCACCTTCAACGGCCAGCTCTACGGCGTGCCGTACGCCATGGAGAACCTGGCGCTGATCCGCAACACCGAGCTGGCCCCCGAGGCGCCCAAGACCATCGAGGACCTGGTCGCCGCCGGCAAGAAGCTCAAGGCCGAGAAGAAGGCCAGCGAGATCCTCTGCCTGCAGTCCGGCCAGAACGGCGACGCGTACCACATCTACCCGCTGTACACCTCCGGCGGAGGGTACCTCTTCGGCACCACCGCCAACGGCGACTACGACCCGAAGGACCTGGGCGTCGGCAAGCCGGAGTCGATCGAGGCGTTCAAGAAGATCGCCGCGCTCGGTGAGAAGGGCGAGGGCGCGCTGAAGCGCTCCATCACCGCCGAGAACTCGATCGCCACCTTCACCGGCAAGAAGTGCGCCTACCTGGTCTCCGGCCCGTGGGCCATCGCGGACGCCAAGAAGGCCAACATCTCCTACGACATCTCCCCTGTCCCCGGCTTCGCCGGCGGCAAGGAGGCCCAGCCGTTCGTCGGCGTCCAGGCGTTCTACGTGGCCGCCAAGGGCAAGAACAAGGCCCTGGCGCAGGAGTTCGTGGCCAACTACGTCACCACCCCCGAGCTGGCCGTGGCGCTGTACAACGCCGAGCCGCGTCCGCCGGCGCTGACCGCCGCGCTGGACCAGGTCAAGGGCAGTGACCCGGACCTGGCCAAGTTCCAGGAGGCCGGCAAGAACGGCCAGGTGCTCCCGGCCATCCCGGCCATGGCCACCATCTGGGACCCGTTCGGCAAGGCTCAGGCCGCCATCATCGGTGGCGCCGACCCGGCCAAGACCATCACCGCGGCCGGCAAGACCATCTCCGGCCAGATCAAGTAATGAGCACGTCGCTGTCCGGCCCGGGGTCTGCGAAGCAGGCCCCGGGCCGGGAGCCCGTCGGCTCCGGGCTCCCGCGCACCTCCCGTACCGCGCGGAACCACGCGCCGATCACCGCGACCGGACTGCTCGTCAAGGTGATCCTGCTCGGCCTGACCGCCGGGATCGCGATCTGGGCGGCCTTCCCGCTCGTCGAGGCGGAGCGGTGGATCGGGCTGGCCGTGCTGGCCGCCACCACCGCCGGGCTGTTCTACCTCTACCTCACCCGCCGGCACATCCCGGCGAAGTACCTGGTCCCCGGCACGCTCTTCCTGATCGCGTTTCAGGTGGTCCCGGTGCTCTACACCGCCAGCACCGCCTTCACGAACTTCGGCGACGGGCACCGCGGCAGCAAGGACGAGGCGATCGTCGCCATCCAGACCGCCTCGGTGAAGCAGGTGCCCGGCTCGACCCAGTACCCACTGTCGGTCGCGACCCAGGGCGACCCGGCCACCGGCCCGCTGGTCTTCCTGGTCACCGACCCGCAGACCGGCGCGGTCTCCGTCGGCGACGCCCAGGGCCTGCGCCAGCTCGACCCCGGCGACGTCACCGTCGCCCCCGGCGGCAAGGTCACCGCCGCCGACGGCTACACCATCCTCAACTTCGGCCAGGCCAGCAGCCGCAGCAAGGACATCACCGAGCTGGTGGTGCCGACCTCCGGCGGCGCGCTGCGCTCCTCCGGCCTGTCCCGCGCCTACGAGGGCAAGGCGGTCCGGGGGTACGACGCGGGATGCGACTGCGTCCGGGACAGCGAGACCGGCAGGACCTGGACGGCGGACGAGGAGACCGGCGCCTTCGTCGCCGCGGACGGCGAGCGGCTGGCCCAGGGCTGGAAGGTCGACGTCGGGCTGCGCAACTTCGCCCGGGTGCTCACCGACCCGGCCATCTCCGGGCCGTTCTTCGGCACGCTGGTGTGGAACTTCGCGTTCGCCATCGGCTCCACCGGCGGAACCTTCCTGCTGGGCATGTTCATCGCGCTGGCGCTGCACTCACCCCGGATGCGCGGCACCAACCTTTACCGGATCCTGCTGATCCTGCCGTACGCCATGCCGTCGTTCGCGATGCTGCTGGTCTGGCGGGACATGTTCAACACCGACTTCGGCCTGATCAACAACCTGTTCGGGCTCGGGGTCGACTGGTTCGGCCACGACTGGTCCGCCCGGCTCGCGGTGATCCTGGTGCAGCTCTGGCTCGGCTACCCCTACATGTTCCTGGTGGCCACCGGCGCGCTCCAGGCGATCCCGCGCGAGCTGACCGAGGCGACCCTGGTCGACGGCGCGTCGCCCTGGCAGTCGTTCCGCACCGTCACCCTGCCGCTGCTGCTGGTGGCACTCTCCCCGCTGCTGATCGCCTCGTTCGCCTACAACTTCAACAACTTCAACGCGATCCACCTGACCACCGAGGGTGGCCCGTTCCCGGCGGACAATCCGACCGCGGGCGCCACCGATCTGCTGATCACGTACACCTACCGGCTGGCCTTCGGCGCGCAGGGCGCCCAGTTCGGCCTGGCCGCGGCGGTGTCGCTGTTCATCTTCACCATCGTCGCGGTGGTCTCGGCGGTGAGCTTCCGGCGCACCCGCAAGCAGGAGGAGGTGTACTCGTGACCTCGCTCAGCGGCGCCCCGGTCGCGGGCGGCACGACCGGGGCCGTCCCGGCCGTCAACCGCAACTCCCGCCGGAGCCGGTGGTTCGCCCAGGTCGGCTGGCGGCACCTGGTGGGTGTGCTGGCCGTGGCGTTCAGCCTCTTCCCGATCCTGTTCGTGCTCTCCGCCGCGCTCAACCCGCTCGGCACCCTCTCCTCCACGGAGCTGGTCCCCACCGGGGGTGTCTCCGTGGAGAACTTCACCGGCCTGTTCGACCGCACCGCGTTCGGGCGGTGGTTCGTCAACTCGCTGGTGATCGCCGGGGTGGCCTCGTTCGCGTCGGTCTTCCTGTCGGCGCTGGCCGCGTACGCCTTCTCCCGGATGCGGTTCACCGGCCGCCGGGTCGGGCTGCTGTCGCTGCTGCTGATCCAGATGTTCCCGCAGTTCCTGGCGATCGTGGCGATCTTCCTGATCTTCACCACGGTCACCGACCTGTGGCCGGCGATCGGCTTCAACACCCCGTGGGGACTGCTGCTGCTCTACCTGGGCGGGGCGCTCGGCGTGAACACCTGGCTGATGAAGGGCTTCTTCGACACGCTTCCCCGGGAGCTGGACGAGTCGGCCACGATGGACGGCGCCAGCCACGCCCAGGTGTTCTTCCGGATCATGCTGCCGCTGGTGGCGCCGATCCTGGCGGTGACCGGCCTGCTGGCGTTCATCGGCACCATCAACGAGTTCCTGATGGCGAACGTCTTCCTGACCAATACCGAGTCCAAGACCCTCGCGGTCGGCATGTTCGGTCTGGTGGCCGGGGAGCGGAACAACAACTTCGGCATCTTCGCGGCGGGCACCCTGCTCACCGCGATCCCCACCGTGCTGGTCTTCCAACTGGTCCAGCGCTACATCGTCTCCGGCCTCACCGCCGGAGCGGTCAAGGGATAAGGACCCGCATGTCCCTACTGCCGCACCACGACGGCTCCGAGCTGTACGTCCCCGAGCAGACTCCCGCACTGGGGGACCGTGTCGACGTCTTCGTCCGGGTGCCGGCCGCCGCCGGTGTACGCCAGGTGCACGTGCGCACCACCGGCGACGGCGAGCCCCGGTTCGCCGAGGCGGTGGTCGACCGCACCGACGGCGGCGAGGTGTGGTGGCGGGCCACCGTCGAGGCCCGCAACCCGGTCAGTAACTACCGGTTCATGCTTGCCGGCGCCCGCGGCTACCGCTGGCTGACGGCCGCTGGACTGGTCGACCACGACGTGCCGGACAACGGCGACTTCAAGCTCGTCACCCACACCCCGCCCCCGGCCTGGGCCCGGGACGCGGTGATCTACCAGATCTTCCCGGACCGGTTCGCCCGCTCGGCCGCCGCCGACGGGCGGGAACCGCCCGACTGGGCGATCCCCTGCGACTGGGACACCCCGGTGATCGGGCGCGGCCCGGAGACGCCGTACCAGTTCTACGGCGGCGACCTGGACGGCGTCACCGAGCGGCTGGACCACCTGGACCGGCTCGGCGTCAACACCGTCTACCTGACCCCGATCTTCCCGGCCCGCTCCAACCACCGCTACGACGCGTCCAGCTTCGACACCGTCGACCCGCTGCTCGGCGGGGACGCCGCGCTGGCCCGGTTGGCCGACGCGGTGCGGGCCCGGGGCTGGCGGCTGCTCGGGGACATCACCAGCAACCACACCGGTGACGCCCACCGGTGGTTCACCGCCGCCGCCGCCGACGTGTCCGCGCCGGAGCGCGAGCTGTACTACTTCGACGAGGTGACCGGCGACTACGAGTCCTGGAACGGGGTCACGTCGCTGCCGAAGCTGAACTGGGGCAGCGCCGAGCTGCGCCGGCGCTTCGCCACCGCCGAGGATTCGCTGCTGCGCCGCTGGCTGCGGCCCCCGTACGGGCTGGACGGCTGGCGGGTGGACGTGGCGAACATGACCGGCCGGCGGGGCGCCGACGCGTACACCCACGAGGTGGCGGCGCTGCTGCGCCGGGTGGTCGCCGAGACCCGGGCCGACGGGCTGCTGATGGCCGAGCACGGCCACGACCACACCGGCGACCTCGACCGCGACGGCTGGCACGGCACGATGAACTACGTCGGCTTCACCGACCCGGTCTGGTCCTGGCTGCGGCACGGCGACCAGCCGGTGCCGAACTTCCTCGGCACCCCCGGCGGGGTGGTCCGGCGGGACGCCGACGCGGTGCTCGCCACCATGAACACCTACCGGTCGCTGGTGTCCTGGCGGTCGTACACCCACTCGTGGCAGCTGCTCGGCTCGCACGACTCGGCCCGGATCCGCACGGTGGTCGGCGACGCGGCTCGGCAGGAGGTGGCCGCCGGGCTGCTCGCCACCATGCCCGGCACGCCGATGGTCTTCGCCGGTGACGAGCTGGGGCTGACCGGCAGCAACGGCGAGGGCTCGCGTACCCCGATGCCGTGGCACCGCCCGGAGAGCTGGGACGCGGGCACCTTCGCCGCGTACCGGGCGCTGATCGCGCTGCGCCGGGCCGAGCCCGCGCTGCGCCACGGCGGGCTGCGCTGGGTGCACGCCGACGCGGACACCGTGGTCTTCCTGCGCGAGTCCCCGGCCGGCGCGGTGCTGGTGCTGGCCCGCCGCTCCGCCGGCACGCCGGTGCGGCTGACCGGGTTCCCCGCCGCCGAGAACATCTACGGCGGCGCCCCCGCCCTGCGCCCCGCCGCCGACGGCACCGTCA
>NZ_POUB01000082.1 GCF_003236335.1 Micromonospora deserti | reverse complement strand
GGTGCAGGTCAGCGCCGCCACCACGGTCGCCCGGTCGAGCACCGCGCGCAGCCGGTCCTCGGCCAGCCCGCCGCCGGGATGGCCGCGCCGACCTCGACGAGGGCGTCGAGCAGGCCGGCGGTGAACGCGTCGCCGGCGGCCACCGACACGGACTGGACACCGCGCCCCGGTTGGGCGAGAGTGGTCGGCCGTGAGATACCTCCGCGCCGGCGGACCGGCCGGCATCCGCCGTCCCCGCCCCGCCGACGAAGCCGAGTTCATCGCCGCCGCGAGGCGCAGCCGGGACCTGCATCATCCCTGGCTCGCCGCCCCGGACGACCCGGAGACGTACGCGGCCTACCTGCGCCGCATCCGGCGCCGGGAGAACTCCGGCTACCTCGTCTGCGACCGGGCCAGCGGCGCCATCGCCGGGTACGTGACCATCAGCGGCATCGTCATGGGCGCGCTGCGCGGCGGCTACCTGGGCTACGGGGCGTTCCTGCCGTACCAGGGCACCGGGCACGCCTCGGCCGGCGTGCGCCTGGTGATCGAACACGCGTTCACCGGGCTCGGCCTGCACCGGCTGGAGGCGAACATCCAGCCGGGCAACGAGCCGTCGCGCCGGTTGGCCCGCCGGCTCGGCTTCCGGCTGGAAGGCTTCTCGCCGGACTATCTGTTCATCGACGGGGCCTGGCGCGACCACGAGCGCTGGGCGATCACGGCGTAGGCCGGCGGCCGGCGGCTGGGGGCCGCCCGGCCACCGGCGCCGGGCTCAGCGCCGGGGCCGGCGGGCCTGCCCGCCCAGGCGCTCGATGTGCCCCTGCTTGTGCTCGACCCGGCGGCGCTGCCGGGGCGTGAGCCGATTGCGTCCGCTCTGCCGCAGGTAGACCGACTGTCGGTGGTCGTTGGAGATCGGCAAGGTCACGACGTGCTCCCTTCGCTGGAGGCGGACCCTCAGCTCACCACCGTCCACCGGCTCGGGGTGAGGCGGCCCCACCCCGGGCGGGTGATCCGGGCGGGGTCAGCTGCCCGGGCGGGGAAACGCGACGGCGCCGGAGCGATACGTTTGCCCGGGCGCGCGGTGGGAACGGGACCGCAATGACGAAACCTCGTGTGGTGATCGTGGGGGCCGGGTTCGCCGGTTACCACGCGGCGAAGACGCTGAGCCGGCTCGCCCGGGACCGGGCCGAGATCGTGCTGCTCAACTCCACGGACTATTTCCTCTACCTGCCGCTGCTACCCGAGGTGGCCGCCGGTGTGGTGGAGCCCAGCCGGATCTCGGTGCCCCTGGCCGGCACCCTGGACGGGGTACGGGTGGTGATCGGTGAGGCCGACCACGTCGACCTGCAGAACCGCTGGGTCGGCTTCACCCAGCCCGAGGGCGACCGCAACCGGCTGGCGTACGACCGGCTGGTGCTCGCCGTGGGCAGCGTCAACAAGCTGTTGCCGATTCCCGGGGTGACCGAGTACGCGCACGGGTTCCGCGGCCTGCCCGAGGCGCTCTACCTGCACGACCACCTGGTCCGGCAGATCGAGCTGGCGGAGCAGGCCGAGGACCCGGCCGAGCAGCGGGCCCGGGCCACCTTCGTGGTGGTGGGCGCCGGCTACACCGGCACCGAGGTGGCCGCGCAGGGACAGCTGTTCACCGACGCCCTGGTGGCGCAGCGCCCCCGATTGACGATCCGGCCCCGGTGGATGCTGCTCGACGTGGCGCCCCGGGTGCTACCCGAGCTGGACACGCGGATGTCGGAGACCGCCGACCGGGTGCTGCGCCGACGCGGCGTGGACGTGCGGATGGGCGCCTCGGTGGCCGTAGCCACCGCCGACGGGGTCAAGCTCACCGACGGGGAGTACGTGCCCACCTGCACCCTGGTCTGGTGCGTCGGGGTACGCCCCGACCCGTTCGTCGCCGAGCTGGGCCTGCGCACCGAGAAGGGCCGGCTCGTCGTCGACGAGTACCTCAGCGTCCCCGGCTTCCCCGAGGTGTACGCCTGCGGCGACGCCGCCGCGGTGCCCGACCTGGCCCGGCCTGGGCAGATCTGCGCGATGACCGCGCAGCACGCCCAGCGGCAGGGGAAGCTGGCCGCGCACAACATCGCCGCCTCCTACGGCCAGGGGCGCCGCAAGCCGTACAAGCACCACGACCTGGGTTGGGTGGTCGACCTGGGGGGCAAGGACGCGGCGGCGAACCCGCTGAAGGTCTCCCTGTCCGGTCTGCCCGCCAAGGCGGTCACCCGCGGCTACCACCTGCTGGCCATGCCGGCCAACCGGGCCCGGGTCGGCGCCGACTGGGTGCTCGACGCGGCGCTGCCCCGCCCCGCGATCCAGCTCGGTCTGGTCCCGGCCAACGCGGTGCCGCTGGAGAGCTCGTCCCCGGAGGTGCCGGTGCGCGCCCGCTGACCGCCGCTCAGCGGGGGCGCACGGTGGCGTCGGTGGCCGGCCGGGCGCCGGCGACGAAGGCGTCCAGCGTGCCGCCGTGCAGGACGCCGCCGGGGACCCGGTCCCGGGCCACCCGGGTGGCCAGCCGTAGCACCGGCAGCCGCCCGACGCGGGGCGCGGCGGCGAGCACCACGTTGCCGTAGCGCCGCCCGCGCAGCATCCGGCGGTCGGCGACCAGGCAGACGTCGGCGAAGACGGCCCGCAGGGTGGCCACCTGCACCCGGGCGAAGACCAGCGGCGGCAGGTCGGTCACGTTGACCAGGTAGATGCCCTCCGGACGCAGCGTCCGGGCCACCTCGGCGACGAACTCGACGCTGGCCACGTGCCCCGGCATCCGGGCGCCCCGGTAGATGTCGGCGAGCACCAGGTCGTACCGGCCGGCCGGCGCGGCGGTCACGGCGTCCCGCGCGTCGGCGACGTGGATCTCGACCTGCGGTGGTAGCGCGGGCAGCTCCCGGGCCACCAGATCGACCATCGCCCGGTCCCGTTCGACGACCAGCTGCGCCGAGCCGGGTCGGGTCGCGGCGAGGTAGCGGGGCAGGGTCAGCGCGCCGCCACCGAGGTGCAGCACGTCCAGCGGGCGGCCGGCCGGCGCCGCCAGGTCGGCCACGGCCGCCATCCGCCGCACGTACTCGAAGTGCAGGTGACCCGGGTCGGCCACGTCCACATAGGACTGCTCCACATCGGCGGCCAGCAGCGTACGCCCGGTGCGGCGCGCCGGGTCGACGACCAGCCGCAGCCGGTCGGCGCCCTCGTCGTCCATGCCCGGCACGCTAGTCGACGGCGGCGGGGCGCGCCGGTGGGACCGTCCCACCGGCCGGCGCCGGTCAGCCGGCGTTCATCCCGGCGCCCACCTCGTCGATCGCGTCGTCGATGGCGTGGGCCAGGTCCACGTCCCGCGCGGTCACCGCGTCGGCCTGCCGGGACCGTACGGTCAGCACGGCGGTCATCGCGTCCGGCCGGCCGATCCGCGGGCCCCGCCCGGTCTCCTCGCGAAGCCGGTCGATCCGGTCGAGCACCCGGTCGAGGTTGTCCGCCGGCAGCTGGACGGTCCGCGACAGCTGGCCCGCGTCGGCGGACCAGTACGGCAGCGCGTTCAGCGCCGCCGCCAGCTCGGCGTCGGTGAGCGGGGGCGTCGCGGTGACGGCGCCGACCACCCCGCCACCGGCCGGCGACGGCTCCAGCAGGTCCCGCAGCCCGTCCGGCACGTGCAGCGACTCGACCAGGTCGCCGTCGTGGTCCGCGAGGGCCGCCAGGGTCGCCTCGGCCTGGTACCGGGCCTGCTCCGGTGTGCGCCCACTGATCCGGCCCACCTCGGCCAGGAAGCCGGGCAGGTCCTGGCGCCGTCTGATGCCGTCCACGGGGACCACGTCGTGCAGCGAGGTCGGCACGGCCGCCAGCAGTCGCTGGCGTTCCGCCTCGCCGAGGGCCCAGGCCAGCACGAGCACGGTCGACTCGACCCCCACCTTCGCGGTGCGGAAGTCGACGCCCGCGCGCCGGCAGACGTCGTCGACCAGTTCGTGGTAGCCCATCGTGGTAACCCCCGGCGTACCCTGGCCCGGGTCCGGGAGTGGTCGGGGCCGCTCCGGGATGCCGGCCGGTGGCGGCGCCGGCCCACCCCGGGTGGCGTCCGGCTTGTGCCGGCCCGCCGGTGGCGGCCCGTCGCGCTTGCCCCGGTCGAGGTGGGTGAGCTGCTTGGAGGCGCTCAGGCTGGCGCCGCTCTCGCTCGGCTGCTGGCCCCGCTCGCGGGCCCGCCGGGCCAGCGTCCGGCGGCGCTGGTTGTCGCCCTCCATCTGCTTGCGCATGGTGACACCTCGCTTTCGCTGGTGTTCCCTCGCTTCCCCCGTCGCCTTCCCGTCGTCGCGGACACCGAAACGGACGCCGCCGGCCGAGCCGCAGACCGGTGGGCAGCGCCGGCGGGAGCTTCATCCGGCCGGGGTGAGGGGCACTCACCCGGCGCGGGCCGACGATGGAGCGGACCGGGAATCTTCCGATGTACGCGGAAGGGAAGGTCGTGATGAAGCGGATCGTCGAGATCGTCCCCGCCCGACCCGGCTGGTACGCCCGTTGGCGCCTGTCGCCCGAGGGCACCCGCTGCTACCCGGTGAGTCTGTGGGCGCTGCTGGAGGAGGCCGACGGCACCGGCCGCGAGGTGATCGGGGTGGACTGCATCGGACAGTGGCCCGGGGCGGACGACAACGAGGCGAGCGGGGAGTTCGTCCGCTACCTCTACCAGACGCCCGACTCCGGCCCTCCCGAGGACGCGGAACCGCCGCCGGCGCTGCGCGAGCGGTCGACCGGCCCCCGCCTGCTGCAACCGGTCACCGTGCCCTAAGCCTCACTCCGGCCCCCGGCCCCTGGTCCCAGGGCCGGGGGCCACCCCTTCGCGTCGGGCCGCATCGGGAACGCCGGGCCTTCGATGGTCGCCGTGTCGGGCCACGCCCCCGCGCCGCCGGACCCAGGCGTGCCGACGGGTCCAGGATGGGCTAGATTTCCCCGCCAGCGCGGTGACGCTCAGGTCCCGTCCCCGGCGACACGAGGCAGGTAGAGATGGATGCTCACAGCCCGAGTCCGGTTCGCATCCTGGTGGTGGACGACGACCCCGGTGACGTGCTCATGATCGAGGAGGCCCTCGCCGACTCGGACGTCGAGAAGGTGATCGACGTGGTGGGTGACGGTCAGGAGGCGATGGAGTTCCTCCGCGGCGAGGGGCGGCACCTCGGTGCCCGGCGCCCCGACGTCATCCTGCTCGATCTGAACATGCCGCGGATGGACGGGCGCCAGGTGCTCGGCGCGGTCAAGCGGGATGAGGACCTGCGTACCATCCCGATCGTCGTGCTGACCACCTCCAACGCCGACACGGACATCCTCGGCAGCTACACGCTCCAGGCGAACGCATACGTCACCAAACCAATCGATCTTGATGACTTCAACGATGTGGTACGCCGTATCGACGAGTTCTTCGGCCGGGTGGTCGTGCTGCCGAAGCGCGGCTGAGCCGCGGCGGCCGGCCATATTGTCCACGCCGGGCCGCCCGCCGACACCCCGCGACCCGCCGGAACCGGCCGGGCGCTCGCATGCTGAACATTTTTCCCGAACCCACTCGGCCGTCGCCGGCGGCGCAGAGGATCAGGTGGGGAAGATTTACCAGCTGCCTGGGGGGCGACAGTATGAGGTTCTCCATCGTTGAGATCGGCTACGACCAGCGGCAGGTCGATTCCTGCCTGGACGACCTGGGGATCCGGTTGACCCGGCTCGCGGCGCGGGCGGAGAGCACCGCCGGCGCGGGCCGGGAATGGGACGAGATCCGCGAGGAGGCGATCGGGCTCTGCGGCCTGCTCCAGCGGCTGGACCTGGGCGACACGAGCCTGACCCGACGGCGGGTTGGGGACGTCGAACGGGAGGCGGCCGAGATCCTGGCCCAGGCGCGGTTCGAGCTGGACGCCGCCCGCGAGGAGGCCCGGCAGGTACGCGAGCGGGTGTACGCCGAGGCGGTGCAGGCCCGGCGGGACTTCGAGGAGGCGCTGCACGCCCGCCGGCGGCGCGAGGCCCGGGTGGACGAGATCCTCGGCGGGGTGACCGCCGAGCCGGTGCCGGCCGACACGCCGACCGCCGCGGCCGGGGTCGGCGGCGGCGTCCCGTCGACCCGGGCCGCCGCCGGTGGGGGCGCGGACACGTCGGCCGAGCAGCCGGGCGGTCGGGGCACGCCGGTCCGCTGAGCCCGTTGCCTCAGACCAGGGCGGCGACGATCGTGGTGGCCCGCTCCTCGTGCTGCGCGTACGCGTCGGGGAAGGCCGAGACCTGCACGGCCTGGGCCGCCGCGGTGAGACTCATCTCCTGCCAGCCGGGGATCTCACGCAGCGCCTCATAGAACGCCCGGGCGGCGTAGGCGGGGCGCATCAGGTCGCGCACGGTGCCCCACCCGCTGCTGGGACGCTGCTGGAACAGACCGACCGAGTCGTGGTCCCAGCCGATGGCCTGGTGCGGGTAGTTCTGCGACTCGGGCAACACTCCGCTGGCGTAGTTGAGGAGCGTGCTCTCCTGCATCGCGGTGGCCACCGCGATGACCAGGGCGCGGCGGGGCATCTTCAGGTCGACCCCGACCTCCACGATGACCTTGGCGTTGTCCATCTGCGCCTGGCTGAGGCCGGCGACGGGGCGTGGGCGGCGTGGCTTCGCGGGCTTCTTGGGGGCCTTCTTGGTGGCCGACGGGGAGGGCTTCGCCGTCGGGCTCGGGCTGGCCGGCGTGGGGGAGGCGGCGGCCCGGTCCAACGCCCGCGAGGCGCGCTGGTCGGCGGCGGCCCGGTCGGCCACCGCCTCGGCCACCGGCTCCCGCTCGGCGTCGGCGTCGCCCCGGGTGCCGGTGAACGCGACCACGCCGAGGCAGCAGGTAACGCCAGCGGCGAGCGCGACCCGTACCGGGGTCGACGTCAGCAGGGCACGGGGGCCGCGACGCTGCGGCTCGGGGGAACGATGACGGCCAGTCGCCCGTTCGGTGGAGGAGGGGTCGGCCGTGCGGGCGGCCGGCTGCTCCGGGGTCGGTGTCTGGTCGATGGGGTCGTCGGGATGCACCCGCCGAGGCTAGAAAGACGTTCGCCCGTTGCCATCGGCCCGGTTGGTGGCATGCGCCACAATTTGCCATGATCTTGTGGGTCATCACGGGCAAGCGGCTGAGCTATGCGACTCTCTCCGTGTATCCGTCCTGCCGTTCATGTCGGAAAGAACCACACGAAGCCGGCAAATAGTCGATCTTGGCGCGACGGGTCGCCAAGGACTGCCGCATCCCCCGTACGGTGGAGGCGGCACTCGCCCGTGCTGGTGGAGTGCTCCTGGCCACAGGTGCCATCCTCACCCGCGCCCGCCTCCACCGTCCTACCCTCGCCCGATCGACTGGCATCCCCGCCTCGGGAGCCGCTCCGTCCCCGCCACGGCGGCGAGGGCCGGCCCGTCAGCGGGCGGGTCGGTCAGTGGCGGCCGTTCTCCGCCGGGGTGACGGTGAGCCGGTGGCGGCTGCCGTCGCCGCTGGAGAACGGCCAGAGCCGGTCGGCGTACTCGACCAGGTCAGCCAGCTGCTGGCGGCTCAGGCCGGCCGAGGAGATGGAGGCGTGCACGTCGGCGCGGTACCGGCCGTCGTCGTCGCGCCCCAGCTTCGCCTCGGCCCGCACCTGCACCGTGTGCGACTCGTCGGTGACCTTCCCGGCCGCCTCCACCGCCGCGTGGTGCAGGCAGGACGCGAAGGCGGCGGCGAGCAGCTGCTGCGGGGTCAGGCCCGAGCAGTGCGGCGCCAGCGGAGACGCCAGGGCACTGGAGAGCCCACCGTCGTCGGTGCGTACGTGGCCGCCCTCGGCGGTCGCGGCGCCCGCCTCACGCAGCCAGGAACTCGGATCCGGCATCGCGTTCCTCCCGTCACTCACCCGGCCGGCTACCCGGCCCCCGACCGGTGAAACCGGCCCTGAGCAGCACGGGTGGCGACGGCGGCCCCGGCGACGGGCCGGCGATGACGGCAGGTCAGCCGACCCAGCCGGAACGGTTAGCCACCGGCGCGGCCTCGGTCTCCTCGGCCGCCGCCCGCTCGGTCCACGACGACACCGACGCGGGGCGTGGTCGCGGGGTCAGCGGCTGCCGCATCGGCACGTACACCCGGACGTCCACCGCCTCGGCCAGCAGCAGCGCGGTCACCGGCTGGTTGGCCGGTCCGCCGGGTCGTCGGCCAGACACCGCGTGCACAGGTCGGCCACCTCCGGGGGCAGACCGCGACCGGATCCGGGGCGGCGCCGTCCCGGGGTGCGGTAGCTTGCGAGCCGGGGTCGTTGCCACCCCGGCCGGACGCGGGAGGTGGAGGCGCGATGAGCGAGGTGACCGTACGCTTCGTCGGCGGGCCGGCCCACGACCTGGTCCGGGCCCTGCCGGCCGGACCAGACGGGCATCCCCCCGCCCGGTGGGTGCTGCGCCACCCCGAGGGCGGACCGACCGTCGCCGGCGCCCCCGACCACCTCTACGAACGCGGCCGCCCGGACGGCACCGGCACCTGGACGATGCGCTTCGTGCACAGCTACCCGGTGGGCATGACCGAGTGAGCCCGCCGCCCGCCGGACGGCCGGTGACCGGCGCCGCACAGCTGGCGCACAGCATCAGCACAAGCGGTATTCAGCGGCCCGGCCCACCATGGGAGCCATGGTGACAGATGGGCAGACCGGGCGGATCGAGCTGCGCCGCCCCGACGGTGCGCCGGTGCGGGTGCTGGTGGTCGACGACGAGCCGACCCTCACCGACCTGCTGTCCATGGCGCTGCGCTACGAGGGCTGGCAGGTGAGTACGGCCGGCAACGGGATGACGGCGATCACCACCGCCCGGCAGTTCCAGCCGGACGCCGTCGTGCTCGACGTGATGCTGCCCGACCTGGACGGCTTCAAGGTGCTGCGCCGGCTGCGCGAGCAGGCTCCCACGGTGCCGGTGCTCTTTTTGACCGCCCGGGACGCGGTGGAGGAGCGGATCGCCGGGCTGACCGTCGGCGGCGACGACTACGTCACCAAGCCGTTCAGCCTGGAGGAGGTGATCGCCCGGCTGCGGGCGCTGCTGCGCCGCTCCGGCTTCGCCGTCGCCGCGCGCGAGGAGGCCGTGCTCACCGTCGGGGATCTCAGCCTCGACGAGGACAGCCACGAGGTGCGCCGCGACGGGCAGCTGATCACCCTCACCGCCACCGAGTTCGAGCTGCTGCGCTACCTGATGCGCAACCCACGCCGGGTGCTGAGCAAGGCGCAGATCCTCGACCGGGTGTGGAACTACGACTTCGGCGGCCAGGCCAACGTGGTCGAGTTGTACGTCTCGTACCTGCGCAAGAAGATCGACGCCGGTCGGAAGCCGATGATCCACACGCTGCGCGGGGCGGGTTATGTCCTCAAGCCGGCGGAGTGACCCCGGCGGCCGGCCGGCGGGCGCGCTGCGCCGCCGGGTGGCCGGGTGGTCACTGCGTACCCGGCTGGTGGTCATCCTGGTCACCCTGCTGGCCCTGGTCAGCGTCGCGATCGGCGGCATCACCACCGCGGCGCTGCGGCAGTTCCTCCTCGGCCGGGTCGATGCCCAGCTGGCCCCCAGCCCCGGCGTGCGGGGGGAGCGCCCGTATCCGCGTTTCGGGCCGACCGGCGACGGGGACATCCCGCCCGGACTGCCGCCGTCCACGGTCGTCGTGACGGTGGTGGACGGCCGGGTTACCGACGCGCGGATCCAGACCGGCAGCCAACCGGGCGGGGAGAGGCTTCCAGCCGGGGAGGTCGCCGCGCTGGCCGCCCTGCCGGTCGACGGCGCTCCCCGTACCGTGCGTCTCGGCGAGCGTGGCGACTACCGCGCGGTCGCGCGGATGTGGCGCGCCGGTGAGGTCCGGGTCCTGGCCCTGCCGCTGTCGGGCGTGCAGGACACCGTCATGTGGATGGTCGCGGCGCAGGCCGCCGTCGCCACCGCCGGGCTGCTCCTCGCCGGCACCGCCGGCGCGCTGATCGTCCGGGCCACACTGCGTCCGCTGCGCCGGGTCGCCGCCACCGCGGCCCGGGTCAGCGAACTGCCGCTGGACCGGGGCGAGGTGGCGCTGTCGGAGCGGGTGCCGGCGGCCGACACCGACCCGCGTACCGAGGTCGGCCAGGTCGGGGCGGCGCTGAACCGGATGCTCGGGCACGTCGCCGCGGCGCTGGCCGCCCGGCAGGCCAGCGAGACCCGGGTCCGCCAGTTCGTCGCCGACGCCAGCCACGAGCTGCGCACCCCGCTGGCCGCGATCCGCGGCTACGCCGAGGTCGCCCGGCGCGGCCGGGACCAGGTGCCACCGGACGTGGCCCACGCGCTGCGCCGGGTCGAGTCGGAGAGCACCCGGATGACCAGCCTCGTCGACGACCTGCTGCTGCTCGCCCGGCTCGACTCCGGCCGGCCGCTCGCGGTCGAGCCGGTCGATCTCTCCGCGCTGCTGGTGGACGCGGTCAGCGACGCGCACGTCGCCGGCCCGGAGCACCGCTGGCAACTCGAGCTGCCCGACGCGGTGATCCGGGTCCCCGGCGATGCCGCGCGGCTGCACCAGGTGGTGGCCAACCTGCTCGCCAACGCCCGGGTGCACACCCCACCCGGCACCACCGTCACCGCCACGTTGGGCGTCGCGCCGGACGCCGCCGTGCTCACTGTCGCCGACAACGGCCCGGGCGTACCGCCGGACCTGCAACCAGAGGTCTTCGAGCGCTTCGCCCGCGGCGACAGCTCGCGGTCCCGGGCGCACGGCAGCACCGGCCTCGGGCTGGCCATCGTGGCCGCCGTGGTGGAGGCGCACCACGGCACGGTCAGCCTGGACAGCCGGCCGGGCCGGACCGTGTTTACCGTGCGGCTGCCCAATCCCACAGCTGCCGCATAGCCGGCACACGGGGGCTGGCCAGGCCGCTCGCCCAGGCTCGCCGGCATGGACAGAACAGACGACCTGCTGACCGTGCCCGCCCGCGGGGCCCCGGCGCCGGCCGCGCCCCGGACGTCCGAGCCGGCACCGGCCCAACAATCCGGCGAGCGCCCGCCGCCACCCCGGAGCAGGCCGGCCTGGAGCCGCCCGGCGCTGGCCGGGTTGCTGGTGGCCACCGCCCTGCTCTACCTCTGGGACCTCAGCGCCTCCGGCTGGGCCAACTCCTTCTACGCGGCGGCGGTGCAGGCCGGCTCGGTGAGCTGGACGGCGTTCTTCTACGGCTCCTCCGACGCGGCCAACTCGATCACGGTCGACAAGACCCCCGCCTCGCTCTGGCTGATGGCCCTGTCGGTGCGGGTCTTCGGCCTGAACAGCTGGGCGATGCTGGTGCCGCAGGCGCTGTGCGGGGTCGCCGCCGTCGGCGTCCTGTACGCCACCGTCCGGCGCTGGTACGGCCCGGCGGCCGGCCTGATAGCCGGCGCGGTGCTCGCGGTCACCCCGGTGGCCACCCTGATGTTCCGGTTCAACAACCCCGACGCCCTGCTGGTGCTGCTCCTGGTCGCCGCCGCGTACGCCACCGTGCGGGCGGTGGAGAGGGCGAGCACCCGGTGGCTCGTGCTGACCGGCGTGCTGGTTGGGTTCGGCTTCCTCACCAAGATGCTCCAGGCGTTCCTGGTGGTGCCGGTCTTCGCCGGGGTCTACCTGCTGGCCGCCCCGACCGGCGCGTGGCGACGGATCCGGCAGCTGCTGCTGGCCGGGCTCGCGGTGCTTGTCGCCGCCGGCTGGTGGGTGGCGATCGTCGAGCTGGTGCCGGCCAGCGCCCGCCCCTACATCGGCGGGTCGCAGACCAACAGCATCCTGGAGTTGACCCTCGGCTACAACGGTCTCGGCCGGATCACCGGCGACGAGGTCGGCAGCGTCGGCGGGGGCGGCCCGGGCGGCGGCGGTGGCCCGTTCGAGGGGCAGACCGGCTCGCTGCGGATGTTCGGCGGCGAGGTGGGCGGTCAGGTCTCCTGGCTGCTGCCGGCCGCACTGATCCTGCTGGTCGCCGGCCTGGCGCTGGCCGGCCGGGCGGCCCGCACCGACCACACCCGGGCCGGGCTGCTGCTCTGGGGTGGCTGGCTGCTGGTCACCGGCGGGATCTTCAGCTTCATGTCCGGCATCTTCCACGCGTACTACACGGTGGCGCTGGCACCCGCGGTCGGCGCGCTGGTCGGCATTGGCGTCACCCTGCTGTGGCGGGAACGCGCCCCGCGCGCGGCGCCCGCCGCGCCGTGGCGGTCGGTAGCGGCCACGCTGACCCTGGCCGGAACGCTCGCGACCACCGCGTGGTGGTCCTGGACGCTGCTCGGCCGCAGCCCCGACTGGCACCCGTGGCTGCGCCCGGCGGTACTGGCCGGCGGGCTGGCCGCCGCGGTGCTGCTCGTCCTGGCCGACCGGCTGTCCCGCCGGGCCGCCCCGCTGGTCCTCGCCCTGGGCTCGGCGGCGGTGCTGGCCGGGCCGGTGGCGTACTCGCTGCAGACCGCCGGTACCCCGCACACCGGATCCATCCCGACCGCCGGGCCGTCGGTGCGGGGCGGGTTCGGTCCAGGTGGTGGCCTCGCCGGTGGACGGCTGCCGGCCGGCGTGGAGCTGCCGACCGGGGGGCAGTTCCTCGGCGCCGGCCGCGACGGTGGCCAGAACGGCCAGTTCCCCGGAGGCGGCCAGTTCCCCGGCCTTCCCGGCGGGGACGGCACCGGCCGATCGGACCGGACCGGGGGGATGGGCGGGCTGCTCGACTCCCGCGAGCCCAGCGCCGAGCTGCGCGAGCTGCTGGAGCGCGGCAGCGGGGACTACACCTGGATCGCCGCCACGGTCGGCTCGAACAACGCCTCCGGCTACCAGCTCGCCACCGGCGACCCGGTGATGGCCGTGGGCGGCTTCAACGGCAGCGACCCGTCGCCGACCCTGGCGCAGTTCCAGCGGTACGTCGCCGAAGGGAAGATCCACTACTTCGTCGGCGGCGGTGGCTTCCGGGCCAACGGCGGCAGCAACGCCTCCGCCGAGATCGCCGCCTGGGTCGCGGAGACCTTCCCGGCGCAGACCGTCGACGGGGTCACCGTCTACGACCTCAGCAGCGGACAGGAGGGCTGACCATGACCGGATCCACCGGCCCCCAGGCCAGCGTGCAGGCCCGTCCGACCTCGCCCACCGCCGTGCTGGACGTGGTGATCCCGGTGTACAACGAGGAGACCGACCTCGGCCCCTGCGTCCGGCGGCTGCACGCGCACCTGCGCGAGCACTTCCCGTACCCCTTCCGGATCACCGTCGCCGACAATGCCAGCGTCGACGGCACCCTGGCCGTGGCCGAGGCGCTCGCCGCCGACCTGCCCGAGGTGGGGGTCCTGCATCTCGACGCCAAGGGGCGCGGTCGGGCGCTGCGGGCCGCCTGGTCGGCCTCGCCGGCGCCGGTGCTCGCGTACATGGACGTGGACCTCTCCACCGACCTGGCCGCGTTACTGCCGCTGGTCGCCCCGCTCATCTCCGGCCACTCCGACCTGGCCATCGGCACCCGGCTGGCCCGGACCTCCAGGGTGCTGCGCGGCGCCAAGCGGGAAATCATCTCCCGGGCCTACAACCTCCTGCTGCGCGGCACCCTCGCGGTGCGGTTCTCCGACGCGCAGTGCGGGTTCAAGGCGATCCGCGCGGACGTCGCGGCGGGGCTGCTGCCGCTGGTGCAGGACACCGGCTGGTTCTTCGACACCGAGCTGCTGGTGCTGGCCCAGCGCGCCGGGCTGCGCATCCACGAGGTACCGGTGGACTGGGTGGACGACCCGGACAGCCGGGTGGACATCGTGGCGACCGCGCTGGCCGACCTGCGCGGCATCGGCCGGCTGGGCCGGGCACTGTTGACCGGCGCCCTACCCCTGCCCGAGCTGCGCGAGCAGCTGGGCCGGGCGCCGCTGGCCGCGCCGCCGGCGCAGGTGCCCGTCGGCCTGCCCCGGCAGCTGGTCCGCTTCGCCGCCGTCGGGGTCGCCAGCACCCTGGCCTACCTGCTGCTCTTCGTGGCCACCCGGGGGGCGCTCGGCGCCCAGCCGGCGAACCTGCTGGCGCTGCTGCTCACCGCCGTGGCCAACACCGCGGCGAACCGGCGGCTGACCTTCGGCATCACCGGCCGGCGGCACGCCGCCCGGCACCACCTGCAGGGCCTGCTGGCCTTCGCGCTCGGCCTGGCCCTGACCGGCGGTTCGCTGGCCGTGCTGCACGCGGTCGCCGCCGAGCCAGCCCGGCCGGTGGAGCTGGCGGTGCTGGTGGCCGCCAATCTGGCCGCCACGGTGCTGCGGTTCGTGCTGCTGCGGCTCGGCATGCACCACCGCCGCGGCTGACCGCCACCCGGCGGCGACTCCTCGGCGCGGGCACCGCGGACCCGGTCCGCGGTGCCCGCGCCGCGCCGCTGCCTCCGGTCAGTCGGTCAGCACCTGCGCGAGGACCTGGACGACGCGCTCCGCGTGGCGCCCGTCGGGGTCCTCGTCGGCGTTGAAGTCGGTCAGGCTCAGCCCGAGCAGCCGGCCCGACGCCACCAGCGGCCCGACCAGCGCGGCGAGGTCCGCCCAGTCCAGCCCGCCCGGCTCGGGATAGCTGACCGCCGGCAGCACCAGCGGGTCGAGCACGTCGAGATCCAGGTGCAGCCACGCCGGCCCGGTGCCGGCGGCCAGGTCCCGGCCCGTCGCGGCGGCATCCGGCCCGTGCAGCCGCTCCGCGGGCACCACGTGGATGGCCGGATCCAGCCGGCCGGCCTCCGACCCGTCGCCCGCGGTCGGGCGGTAGCCGAGCACGTGCACCTGGTCGGGGTCGACCAGCGGTCCCTCCCGGTCCAACAGCCCGGCCGGGCCGTGGTCGGTGACGACCGACAGGTCCATGTCCGCCCCCTCGCCCGTGGGCGAGGTCCGGCCGTCCTCGAAGTCCAGGTGGCCGTCGAGGAACCACAGCTCGAACCCGGCCGGCAGCCCCTGCAACGTCCCCGGCAGCAGCGCGCAGTCGCCGCCGACGACCAGCGGGTGCCGGCCCGCGCGGACCAGTTCGTTCACCCGTGCGGCGATCGCCCGGCCGGCTCGGCGGACCTGGTCGGCGCCGATCATGCCGGTGGCCGGGTCGGGCACCGGGTCGGTGATCACCGCGTCGACGGCACCGGCGTCCTCGGCGCCCAACCGGCCCACCAGCCCGGCCGCCCGCAGCGCCATGGGCGCCCGCCGCTCACCCCGCCCGCGTCCGGACGAATCGAGCGGGGCGTCCAGCACCGACCATCGCACATCTGGAGGCTAGTGCGGTTGTGGCAGGCTGGGCGGCGTGTACCGGGAACGTCCCGCCGGTGGTGTGGCCGGCGCGGTGCTCTGGACCAGCACCACCCCGGCCGGGGCCGCCCCCACCCGGGTACTCCCCGACGGCTGCGTCGACCTGCTCTGGTCCAGCCGCTCCGGGCTGCTGGTGGCGGGGCCGGACCGCACCGCCCACCTCAGCGGCGGCGGGCCGGAGGAACGGTGGGTCGGCCTGCGGCTGCCGCCCGGCACCGGCCCGGCGGTGCTCGGCGTCCCCGCCGTGGAGCTGCGCGACCGGCGGGTCCCGCTCGCTGACCTCTGGGGCGACTCGGCGGTCGCCGGGCTGGCCGAGCGGGCCGGGTCGGCGCCGGCCACGGTGCTGCGGGAGGTCGCGGCGGGACGACTGCGGGCCTCCGGTGGCCCGGACCCGCTCGGCGTCCGGGTCGCGACCGTGCTGGCCGTTGGCGCCACGGTGACCGCGGCCGCCGCCGCGGTCGGCCTCGACCCGCGTGCCCTGCACCGTCGGTCGCGGCACCTGTTCGGGTACGGCCCGAAGACCCTGGCCCGGATCCTGCGCATGCAGCGGGCGCTGGCGCTGGCCCGGGCCGGCACGCCGCTGGCCGAGGTGGCCGCGAGCTGCGGGTACGCCGACCAGGCCCACCTCACGCGGGACGTGCGGGACCTGGCGGGGGTGCCGCCCACCGCCCTGCTGCCCCGCTGACCGTGACCCGTGGCCCGGGTGGCGCAGACCCCTGGCCCGCTCGGCCGTGATCCGTGCGGCCCGGGAGTCAGTCTGCGGGTAGCGGGGCGAACAGGTCGACGCCGGTGCCGTCCGGGTCGTGCAGGACCGCGTACCGCTGCCCCCAGTCGGCGTCCCACGGCGTGCGGTGGCCGTGGAAGCCGGCGTCGGTGAGTGCCGCGTAGCGGCGGTCGACCTCGGTCGGGTCGGCGCAGCGGAAGGCGAGGTTGACCCGGGGGCTGCCGCTGGGTGGCGACCAGCCGGGGTCGAACGAGCGGACCGTGTCCACGGTGTCCCAGGCGAGCCGGACGCCGCCGGGCAGGGTCACCTCCACGTGCGGCTCGGACTCCGCGCCGGGTGGGAACGCCACTCCGAGGCGACGGTAGAAGTCCAGCGTGCGGGCCATGTCCGTGGTGGTCATGCCGATCAGGTCGAAGCGGGGCGTCATGGCGACCACGGTAGGAAACCGCGGGGCCGGTGTCTTGAACGAAACGGGCGGCCGCATGGCCGGTGTGGCCTCCGTGGCGGTGACCTTCGGCGTACGGTGGGATAAGTCCGGCGTCCCGGTCAAAACCGCTCGTCGTGGGTGGAGGGTGCATGCCGGGGTCGAGACGGCGAGGGGAAGGAGTGGTCGGTGATCCATCTGGCCTACCTGGACGCGGGGTCCGGCAGCCTGATCGTGCAGGCGGTCGTCGGCGGGGTGGCCGGCGCGGCGGTGGCGGCGAAGCTCTACTGGCGCCGGCTGGTCGACCGGTTCCGCCGGCAGCCCACCGACCAGCGCTAATCGGAATGGCAATCTCCCGCACCGGGCTGCGCCCCGACCCCGGTTCGTTCCGTGACCCGGCCAACCGGGTCTACCACCTCGGTGAGGACGTGCTGCGCGGGCTGGACGAGCGGGCGGCAGCGGAGTGGCGCGCCCTCGTGGGCAGCGACTTCTTCCCGCCGCTGCTCGCCACGGGCAAGGTCTGCGGCACCGAGGCGGTCGACCCGGCGCTGGTGGGCGGCGAGGGCTGGGCGGCCGTGCTCCGCCACGAGCGCATCCCGTTCGTCTCCCACCCGTACGAGTGGTCCTTCGGGATGCTGCGCGACGCGGCGCTGCTGCACCTGGAGATCCTGCGCGCCGCCCTGCCGGCCGGCTTCACCACAAAGGACGGTTCGGCGTACAACCTGCAGTGGCGCGGCACAGAGCCGGTCTTCATCGACATCGGCTCGTTCACGCCCGTCCGCGCCGGCGAGCCCTGGGCCGGCTACCGGCAGTTCTGCCAGACGCTGCTCTATCCGCTCCTGCTCGGCGCTCACCTTGGGCTGGACTTCCAACCCTGGCTGCGGGCCCGGGTCGACGGGATCGAGCCCGACCAGATGCGAAGGCTGTTCGGCGGCGTCCGCCGGCTGCTGCCCGGCGTGCCGACCCACGTGCACCTGCACGGCGCGATGCAGCGGGGCAACGCCGGGGCGAGCACCGCCGATGTCCGGAACCAGTTGCGGGCCGCCGGCTACTCCCACGAGTTGGCGCTGGCCACCGTGCGCGGTATCGAGAAGCTGGTCCGCCGGCTGCGGCGGCGCCCGGCGGCCAGCCACTGGGTCGACTACCAGCGCACCTGCGGTTACACCGCCGAGGACCGGGCGGCCAAGGAACGCTTCGTCACCGAGGCCCTGACCGCCGGGCCGCCCGCCCGCCTGGTGCTCGACCTGGGCGCCAACGACGGCCGGTACGCCCGGCTCGCCGCCCGGCACGCCGACTACGTCGTCGCGGTGGAGCAGGACCCGGCCGTGGTCGACGAGCTGTACCGCACGCTGCGCGCCGAGCGGGAACGGCGGATCCTGCCGCTGGTTATGGACCTCACCGATCCGTCCCCGGGCGGCGGCTGGCGGGGCGTGGAGCGAGCCTCCTTCGCCGACCGGGCCGCCGCGGACGTGGTGCTCGCCCTGGCGGTCGTGCATCACCTGGCGATCGGGCGTAACGTGCCGCTGCCCGAGGTGGTCGACTGGCTCGCCGGCCTCGCCGCGCCCGGTGCGCGGGTCGTGGTGGAGTTCGTCCACCCCGAGGATCCGATGGCCCGCCGGCTGCTGGCCAACAAGCCGGAGGGACTCTTCCCCGACTACCGTCGCGAGGAGTTCGAGCGGCTGCTGACGGGCCGGGGCCGGATCGCGGACCGGCTGGTGCTGCCCTCCGGCACCCGGACGCTGTACCGGGTGACGGCGGATGCCTGAGCGCTCCGCCGACCCGGACCCCGACATGGGGCCGGCCGGCCCGTCGCCGGGGCACCCGACCGGGACCGGGGACACCGCCCAGGCCCGTGCCGAGGCAGGTGACCCGGGCGGCGCCGTGCCGGGCGGCCGGCGGCGAGCGTCGGCCTGGCGGGCAGAGGTCGGCCGGGTCGCGGAGGTGGCGGCCCTGGTCGGGCTCGTGGTCACCCAGCCGCTGCTGGACGTCCTCGGGCGCAGCCCGGATTTCTTCCTGTTCCACCGCGCCGACCGCCGGGAGATTCTGCTGCTGGTCGCGCTGATCGCGGCGGCGCCCACCGCGGCCGTGGCGCTGCTCGGCCTGCTCAGCCGGCTCGCCGGGCCGGCCGGGCGGGGCGCGGCGCACACCTTGCTGGTCGGGCTGCTGCTCGCCGCCCTGGCCGTGCAGGTCGGCCGGCACGGCACGCCGCTGCGGGGCGTACCGCTCCTGGTGGTCGCGGGGTTGGCCGGCGCCGCCGGGGCGGCGGCCCACCGGCGATGGCGCGCCCCCAGCCGGGTGCTGCGGGTGGCCGCCGCCGGTCCGCTGCTCTTCGTGGGGCTGTTCCTGTTCGCCTCGCCGTCCTCGGCGGTGGTGCTGCCGCGCGGCGACGGCGGGGCCGCCGGGGTGGCGCAGCCCGGCGTCCACCCGCCGGTGGTCATGCTGGTCCTCGACGAGTTGCCGCTGGTGTCGCTGCTCGGCCCCGACGGGCGGATCGGCGCCGCCCGGTTCCCGCACTTCGCGGAACTGGCCGCCGGCTCCACCTGGTACCGCAACGCCACCGGAGTCAGCGGCTGGACCCCGTACGCGCTGCCGGCGATGCTGTCCGGCCGGTACCCAACGACCTCCGCCGCACCGCATTACTCACACCACCCGGACAACCTGTTCACCGCCTTCGGCGGCCTCTACGACATCCGTGCCGAGGAGAGCATCACCCGGCTCTGCCCGCCGAGCCGCTGCGACCACCCAATCAGCCCGGAACAGGGGCTCGGCGTGCTGGTCCGGGAGACCGCGACGCTGCTCGGCCGGGTGGCCGCGCCCGTGGACAGCCGGGTCGACCCGGCGGACTCCTACCGCGAACGCACCCGCGCCGAGGCCGGGATCGACGCCGCCGAGCCGGTGCCGGACGACCCGAAGTTCCGCTGGGACAGTCTGGACGACAACCAGCCGGCCCGGTTCACCGCGTTTCTGGCCGGGTTGCGGCCGGCCGCCCGGCCCACCCTGCACTTCCTGCACCTGCTGATGCCGCACTCGCCGTGGGCGTACCTGCCGTCCGGCGTGCGCTACGACGCCCCGGAGGACCTGCCGGTCGACGGCGACGGCTGGGCGGAGCTGGCCCGCCAGCGTCACCTCGCCCAGCTCGGCTACACCGACCGGCTGATCGGCGAGACGCTGCGCACCCTGCGCGCCCGGGGCCTGTACGACCAGGCCCTGCTGGTGGTCACCGCCGACCACGGGGTGAGCTTCACCCGGGGCGCCCAGGGCCGCGGGATGGACGCGATCAAGGCCGCTCCCGACCAGGTCGCCTGGGTGCCGATGTTCGTCAAGACGCCGGGGCAGCGCGCCGGCCGGGTCGACGACCGGAACTGGCAGCACGTCGACCTGCTGCCCACCGTGGCCGACGAGGCGGCCATCCGGCTGCCCTGGCGGGTGGACGGGCGCTCGGCGCGGCAGGCGCCGCGCGCCGACGGCGGCAAGGTCTTCTACGACCGCCCTGGTCAGCCGACCCCGATCTCGGGGGGCGTGCCCGCTCCGCCGGCCGCGCCGGCACCGCACCCGCTGGTGGGCACCACCGTGGGCGACCGTCCGGCCGGTGGCCCGGCACAGGTCGCCGACCTGGCCGCGTTCGCCGCCGTCGACCCGGACGCCGGCCGGCTGCCGGCAGCGGTCTGGGGTGACCTGCCGGACCGGGTCCCCGACGGCACCCTGCTGGCGGTGGCCGTCAACGGCCGGGTCGGCGCGGTCGTCCCGGTGGTGCCGCGGGACGCCGGCGGTCGCCGCTTCGCCGCGCTGCTCACCGACGACCGGCTCTTCCACGCCGGGTCGAACCGCCTGGACCTCTACCAGGTCGCCGCAGACGGCACGTTGCGCCGGCTCCAGCTCTCCTGACCGCACCCGGCGGGGCGCCCGGCCGCACCGGCCGGTAGCGTTCCCATGCCTCGCCACCACCGGCTTCGCGCGGCGTACCTGCGATCCGGCCCGGGTTTCCCAGCCGAATGGTCGGGAATCGGGTGACGCACACCTCACCCCCGAACCACGCGGGGCGGTGTCCCGGCAACCGCGATTACGGTAAAAGCGAAGGCAATTCAACGAAGATCTGCCGGCGAAGCGAGGAACCACATGACGGAAGTCAAGCTCGATCACCCCGGTGGGCAGCTGTCGATGCCGGTGCATCCCGCGGTCGAGGGCCCCTCCGGCATCGGGGTCAGCAAGCTGCTGAAGGAAACCGGGATGACCACATACGACCCCGGTTTCGTCAACACCGCGGCCTGCTCGTCCGCGATCACGTACATCGACGGCGACGCGGGGATCCTGCGTTACCGCGGGTACCCGATCGAGCAGCTGGCTGAGAAGTCCTCTTTCCTGGAGGTCTCCTACCTGCTGATCTACGGTGAGCTGCCGACCGCGCAGCAGCTGAGCGAGTTCACCGAGTGGATCCGCCGGCACTCGCTGCTGCACGAGGAGATGCGCCGCTTCTTCGACGGGTTCCCGCGCGACGCCCACCCCATGGCCGTGTTGTCGTCGGCGGTCAGCGCGATCTCCACCTTCTACCAGGACAGCCTGGACCCGTTCGACTCGGAGCACGTGGAGATCTCCACAGTCCGGCTGATGGCGAAGGTGCCGACCATCGCCTCGTACGCCTACAAGAAGTCGATCGGCCAGCCGCTGCTGTACCCGGACAACTCGCTGGGCTACGTGGAGAACTTCCTGCGGATGACCTTCGGCGTGCCGGCCGAGCCGTACGAGGTCGACCCGGTGATGGCCCGGGTGCTGGACATGCTGTTCATTCTGCATGCCGACCACGAGCAGAACTGCTCCACCTCCACCGTCCGGCTGGTCGGCTCCAGCAACGCCAACCTCTTCGCCTCGGTCTCGGCGGGGGTGAACGCGCTCTTCGGCCCGCTGCACGGTGGCGCCAACCAGGCCGTGCTGGAGATGCTGGAGAAGATCCAGGCCGACGGCCTCGACGTCCGCACCTTCGTCAGGAAGGTCAAGGACAAGCAGGACGGCGTCAAGCTGATGGGCTTCGGCCACCGGGTCTACAAGAACTACGACCCGCGCGCCGCGATCGTGAAGAAGGCGGCCCAGGACGTGCTCGGCCGAATGGCCAAGCCGGACCCGTTGTTGGACATCGCGATGGAGCTGGAGGAGATCGCCCTCGCCGACGAGTTCTTCGTCTCCCGGCGGCTCTACCCGAACGTGGACTTCTACACCGGCCTGATCTACAAGGCCATGGGCTTCCCCACCAAGATGTTCACGGTGCTCTTCGCGCTGGGCCGGCTCCCCGGCTGGATCGCCCAGTGGCGGGAGATGATCAACGACCCGGAGACCAAGATCGGCCGCCCACGGCAGGTCTACAGCGGCGCCGCCGAGCGCGCCTACGTCCCCTTCGCCGAGCGCTGACCCCAGCTTCACCCCGAAAGGCCGCCGCCCACCCGGGCCGGCGGCCTTTCGGGGTGAAGCTGGGGTCAGCGCTCGGCGAAGGGGACG
>NZ_POUB01000081.1 GCF_003236335.1 Micromonospora deserti | reverse complement strand
CCACGATTCCAAACCCCGAATGCCCCCGGTCACACCCCGAAACCCGACATCCAGACAGCCACCACACAGCCGCGAGCTCGACCGACCACCCCGCCACGACACGCCGACATGTCGCAGCCCGAGCGCGCGGTCGACGGGCGGGAGGTGTCGGTCCGCGTTGCCGGACGGCCCGCACGCCGGGCGCGGAACCGGAAACGACGGCCGAAGCCTCCACGAACAGTCCTCGTGCGGGGCAGCGAACGGGACGTCGAAAACGGTAGACACATAGACCATGACGAACACCCTCGACCGTCGTACCCTCCTGCGCGTGGCCGGCGCGTCCGCCGGCACGGCCGTGCTCGCCGGTGCCACCCTCGCCGCCGGGGCACCGGCCAGTGCGGCCGGCGCCGCGTTCCGGCACGGTGTGGCCTCCGGCGACCCGCTGCCCGACGGCGTCCTGCTGTGGACCCGGCTGACCCCGACCGACGAGGCGCAGCCCGGATCGGGGGTCGGCCCCGACGTCGACGTGACCTGGCAGGTGTCCGCCGATCCGGACTTCGCCACCGTCGCCGCGCAGGGTTCGCTGACCACCGGCCCGGCCCGGGATCACACTGTCAAGGTCGCGGTGACCGGCCTGGCGCCGGCCACCACGTACTGGTTCCGCTTCGGCTACGCCGACGGCTGGTCGCCGACCGGGCGGACCATGACGGCGCCACCGGTGGACGCCGACATCGACCGGCTCCGGCTGGGGGTGGTTTCCTGCGCCAACTGGGAGGCCGGCTACTTCGCGGCGTACCGGCACCTGGCGGAGCGGGGCGACCTCAACCTGGTGGTGCACCTGGGCGACTACCTCTACGAGTACGGCACCGGCCAGTTCACCGCAGGCGGGACGGTGGTGCGCCCGGTGCGCCCGGCGCACGAGACGCTGACCCTGACGGACTACCGGGCCCGGCACGCCCTCTACAAGAGCGACCCGGATTTGCAGGCCCTGCACGCCGCGCTGCCCTGGGTGATCACCTGGGACGACCACGAGGTGGCCAACGACCAGTGGTCGGGCGGCGCGGAGAACCACACCCCGGGCACCGAGGGAAGCTTCGCCGACCGGGTGGCCGCGGCGCGGCGGGCGTACGCCGAGTGGATGCCGGTGCGCACCGGCGCGGACGGAGCGATCTACCGCCGGTTGCGGTTCGGCCGGCTCGCCGAGCTGTCCATGCTGGACCTGCGGACGTACCGCTCCCAGCAGGCGTCGGGGGTCGCGGTGGACGACCCGCGGCGCACCATCACCGGCGACGCGCAGATGTCCTGGCTCAAGAGCGGGCTGGCCGCCGCGACGGCGCGGTGGAAGCTGGTGGGCAACCCGGTGATGATCGCCCGGCTGGACATCGGCGCGCTGCCGTCCTGGCTACTCGGGCCGCTGGGCACGCTGCTCGGCATCCCGGAGAACGGCGGGGTGCTCAACGCCGACCAGTGGGACGGCTACAACGCCGACCGCAACGAGTTGGTCGACCACCTCCGGGCCACCGGCACCCGCGACGTCGTCTTCCTCACCGGCGACATCCATACCTCGTGGGCGAACGAGGTGACCACGAGGGCCACCGGTCCCTGGGAGCCGGCCGCCGCCGAGTTCGTGGTGCCGTCGGTGACCAGCGACAACGTCAACGACTTCCTCGGCCTGCCGGCGGGCAACGCGCTCAGCGCGCTCGGCGCGGGGCTGCTGCGCTCGACCAACCCGCACGTGCGGTGGACGGAGCTGGACGGGCACGGCTACGGCGTGCTGGAGGTGACCCGGCAGCGGTGCCGGATGGACTGGTACCACCTCGCCGACCGCACCCGCGCGGCGACGGCAAGCCGGTGGGTGGCCGGGTGGTCGGTGGGGGCCGGATCGGCGACGCTGCGCCGGGAGAGCGCGCCTTTGGTGTGAGCCGCGACGGGTGCGCCCGGACGCGACCGGCCGGCCCCTGGGATCAGGGACCGGCCGGTCGGGTCATCCGGTTGTCACCAGAGCTGGGCGACGATGTCGGCCGCCTGCTCCTCCCACTGCGCGTACGCGAACGGGTAGGCCGAGACCTGCACCGTCTGCGCCGCGGCGGTCAGCGGCAGGTCCTGCCAGCCGCCCACGTTCTTCAGCGCCTGGAAGAACGCCCGCGAGGAGTACTCCGGGTCGGTGATCTGGTCGGGCGAGCCCCAACCCGACGACGGGCGCTGCTGGAACAGGCCCTGCGAGTCGTGGTCGTTGTACGCGCCGAGGTGGCCGAGGTTGTACAGCTTCGACTCCTGCAGCGCGGTCGCGACACCGATCACGGCGCCGCGCTCACCCACGCCGGTCTCCTTGGCCTCTTCAATGATGGCCTTGGCGTTGGTGAGTTGCGCGCCGTCCAGCGGGATCCGCGACTGGCCGCCCTGCACCCCGTGCGGGATCAGCTTGTCGCGGCTGGGCTGGTCGGAGTCCGACTTGTTGGCGGCCGACCGGTCGGCGCCGGTGGTCTGTGCCGGCTCCACGGTCTCCGCCGACCGGCCCTTGCCGGTGGCGAGCTCGATCGCGGACACGGCGCCCTCGTGCGGGCCGCTGGTGACCGGCGCGGCCACCGCGGTCGGCCCGAAGGCCAGGCCACCGATGGCGGCGACGCCCGCCACGCTCAGCGCGATCTTACGGTTCGAGTCCTTCGCGATGGCCGGGAGCCATCGAGTGAAGTCGTACTTCACGATGTGCCCTTTCGGTCAGGCGAAGCGCTCCGGGATGAGCACTCCTCGGGGGTGTCCCGCCGGAGGGGTTTGCGTTCCGGGGGTACTGGGGACACAACCAGCTTGGCGTCCCGGCCATTCCGGAGCGGGTCCCCGGACGGCCGGCGGCGGCCCGGCTCACTCATCACAATCGGACACTGGTCGCAGGGCGGTCGGGACGGGACGCGCCCGGGGATCGGGCGGAGGCCCCGGACGGCTCAGTCGGCGTACGGGGTGCCGAACCGGACGAGCACGTGCCAGAGCTGCTTCAGGTGCTGAAGGGTGACCTCGGCCGGCCCACGGTCGGCCCAGCGGGCCGGCTCGGTGACCACGGAGACCGCGGCACGACCGATCAGTGCCGCGTCGACCGGGTCGCCCGGCCGGGCGAACTCGGCGTGCACCCGGGCCGCCAGCGGCGGGATGGCCGGCCCTCGGAACTCCGGGTCGATCCGGTCGACGGGCAGCGCGAAGCCGGCGTGCCAGAGCAGCGGGAGGTCGTGCCGGCGGGCGATCCCGGCCAGCGCCGCACCGGCCTCGGTGCCGCGGAACGAGGGGTCCACGACGATCGCCTCGACGTCCCGGGCAAGGTCGAGCTCACCGTGGATCTGAGCCTCGATGTAGTCGTCGAGGGCGCGGCCGGCGGCGCCGGGAGCCCCCGCGGCCTCCTCGCGGCGACGAAGCAGCGCCCGGACCAGGGTGACGACGTCGCCCGGCACGCCGAGGCTGGTCCCGCTGCCGGCGGTGGCGGCAAGCAGGGCGGCGAGCACCGGTTCGAACATGTCCACGGTGCCGAGGTCGCGGGGGCCGAGGTGGCTGTCGCCGAAGCAAAACGTCGCCCGGGCCAGCACGTCGGGCCGCAGCCGCAGGTGGCAGGAGCCGAACCGTGGGCAGGCGCCGTCGGGGTGATCGAGCAGGTTGAGGCCGCCGTACTTCGGCCGGTCGGCCGGGCGTACGCCCGCGGCCTGGTAGGCGCCGCCGAAGAGGGACTCCTCCCAGCGGTCCCGGCCGCCGCCCGGGTACGCGGTCAGCCCGCCATTGGAGATCCCGGTCTCGAACTGGCTGCGGTAGACGCCCTCGGCGGCGAGGGCCTCGGCGACGGTGCGCCCGTCGGCGAGCAACCGGTCGGGGTGGAAGTTGAGGGTGAGTCGCCCGTGCCGGCCGATCGCGGCGATCAGCGGCTCCGGTCCGTGGGTGATGCCCGAGCCAGCGAGCGCGCGGGCGACGACGGCCAGGGCGGCGGGGCGGTCACGCAGCGCCCTCACGCGGACGTGCCCGAGCGCCAGGCGCTGGGCCGAGGTCAGCCGGACGGCGGGACGGGCGGTGCGCTGCACGTCGACGAGCGTCCCAACCGGCCGGGCCTGGCGCAACCCGGATTCCCGGTGCGTGGCGCGCGGCAAATGTCGGGCGGACGCGCGCGGGGGTTCTGCGCGAGCATCCGGGCCGGTGCCGACCGGCGCGGGCGGCTGACCCGCGCCTCAGTCCTCAGTGCCCCGCTCGGTGCCGAAGCCGCCCAGCGCGGCCCGCTCGTCCAGGCTGCGCAGCTCCTGAAAGAGGGTGATCTGCAGGCCGCCCGGGGCACCGAGGCGGGAGTTCAGCGACTGCCACGGCGTCACCGTGGGCGCCGCGATCTCGGTGGCGCCGGCGGCGACCAGGCGGCGGGTGGCCGACTGGCTGTCGTCGACCTCGAAGGCCACCCGGATCTTCGGGGCGACCTGCCGGCCCACCTCGACCTCGTCGATCATCCGTTTCTGCGCCGGGTTGGCGATCTCCAGCGTCGCCCGCCCGGCGTCCAGAATCACCACGCGGGCGTCCCCGTCGCCGGAGAACGCCGCCTGCTCGGGCAGGCCGAGCGCGTCCCGAAAGAACGCCACCGCCGCCTCGTAGTCCTCGACCTCCACCACCAGTCGCAGTTGGCGTACGGCGGGTGTGCGGTCGGGGTCGTCGACGGTCATGCCGACCGATGATAGTGCCGGGCCGGACCGGGTTCACCCGGTAAGGCCGACGCGACCGCGGAGGTTACAGTGAGGGCGCGCCGACTGGAAGGCGATCACGGTGACTGCTGCTGCGGTGGTCGGCCAGGTGGATCTGGGCGACCACGTCTGGTGGACGTGCGACGCCGAGGCCGGGGGTCTCGGCGCCGTCGGCCGCGTCGCCGCCACCGGTCCGCACCGCGACGCGGTGGGGCTGCCGGCATGACGGTGCCGAGCGGGGCGCCCGCCGCCCCGGACGCGTTCGTCCACGAGGGGCTCTTCTACACCGACCCGGACGGCCTGCTGGCGGGCACCGTGCCGTTCATCCGAGCCGGGCTCGCCGACGGCGAGCCGGTGCTCGTGGCGATGCCCGGGCCACACCTGGCCCTGGTCCGTGCGGCGGTCGGCGCGGCCGACGGGGTGCGCTGGGAGGACATGGCCGAGGCCGGGCGCAACCCCGGCCGGATCATCCCGTGGGTGTTGCAGGCGTTCATCGACCGGCATCCCGGCCGACGGGTGCGGATCATCGGCGAGCCGATCTGGCCCGGCCGCACCGGCGCGGAGTATCCGGCTTGTGTCCAGCACGAGGCGATGATCAATGCGGCGTTCACCGGTCGGGCCGCGACCATCCTGTGCCCGTACGACGCGGCAGGGCTCGACGAGGCGGTGCTCGCCGACGCGTGCGGCACGCACCCGGTGCTCGTCGACGCGACGGGGCGGCGCCCCAGCCCCCAGTTCGCGCCGTCCGATGTGGTGGCCCGGCACAACAAGCCGCTGCCCACCCCCGTGGAGCCGGTGGATGCGCTGGGCTACCGGGTCGACATGCTGGCGGACGTCCGCCGGTTCGTCGCCGCGCACGCGGCGGCCGCTGGCCTGGACGACGACCGGGTGGCCGACCTGCAGATCGCGGTGACCGAACTGGCGACGAACAGCATCACGCACGCCGGCGGCGCCGGCCTGCTGCAGGTGTGGCGCACCGCCGAGCACCTGGTCTGCGAGGTCCGCGACGACGGGTGGCTCGACGACCCGCTGGCCGGGCGGCTGACGCCGGCCCATGACGGCGTCGGCGGGCGGGGCCTGGTCATCGTGCACGCGCTCTGCGACCTGGTCCTGGTGCACAGCACCGCCGCCGGGACGACGGTGCGCCTGCACATGCGCCGGGCGACCGGGGAGCGCTGACGCCGCCCGGTGCGTTCCCCGGTCGTCGGCCCGCCGCTCGGCTGGCGGTCAGTGGCCGCGGGCGAGCCACTCGTCGAGGTGGGGCGCCTCGGCGCCGATCGTGGTGCTGTCGCCGTGCCCGGTGTGCACGACCGTCTCCGGCGGCAGGGTGAGCAGCAGGTCCCGGACCGAGCGGATGATGGTGCCGAAGTCGCTGTAGGAGCGGCCGGTGGCGCCCGGGCCGCCGGCGAAGAGCGTGTCGCCGGTGAACACCACACCCAGCCGCGGCGCGTGGAAACTGCAGGCGCCGGGACTGTGCCCGGGGGTGTGCAGCACGATCAGGTCGGTGCCGGCGACGGTCAGGGTCTGGCCGTCGAGTAACTGCCCGCCCGGTGCTTCGTCCGGGTGCACCAGGTCCCACAGCACCCGGTCGGCGGGGTGCAGCAGCACCGGCGCGCCGGTGGCCCGGGACAGCGCCGGGGCCACCCTTACGTGGTCGTCGTGGGCGTGGGTGGCGAGGATCGCCCGGACCCGGCGGCCGGCGACGACGGCGCGGATGGCGGCCACGTCGTGCGGGGCGTCGACGACCACGCACTCGGTGTCGTCGCCGATCACCCAGACGTTGTTGTCCACGTCGAAGGTCTGCCCGTCGAGGGAGAAGGTGCCGGAGGTGACGGCGTGGTCGACGCGGGCGCCCATCACAGGACCACCACCGAGCGAAGCACCTCGCCGCGGCGCATCCGGCCAAACGCCTCCTCGACCTGGTCCAGCGCGATCTCCTCGGTGACGAAGGCGTCCAGGTCCAGGCGGCCCTGCAGGTAGAGCTCGGTAAGGGCGGGGAAGTCCCGGCTGGGCAGGCAGTCGCCGTACCAGCTGGACTTGAGGGCGCCGCCGCGGCCGAAGACGTCCAGCAGCGGCACCTCGACGGTCATCTCCGGTGTCGGTACGCCGACGAGAACCACGGTGCCGGCCAGGTCGCGGGCGTAGAACGCCTGTTTCCAGGTCTCCGGCCGGCCGACCGCGTCGATCACCACGTCGGCGCCGAACCCGGCGGTGGCGGCGCGGATCGCCGCGACCGGGTCCTCGGCGGAGGCGTCGACGGTGTGGGTGGCGCCGAGCCGCCGAGCCCGGTCCAGCTTCCGGACGTCGGTGTCCACCCCGATGATGGTCGTCGCGCCGGCCAACCGCGCGCCGGCGATCGCGGCGTCGCCGACGCCGCCGCAGCCGATCACCGCCACCGAGTCACCCCGGGTCACCCCGCCGGTGTTCATCGCCGCGCCGAGGCCGGCCATCACCCCGCAGCCGAGCAGCCCGACCGCGGCCGGCCGGGCCGCCGGGTCGACCTTCGTGCACTGGCCGGCGTGGACCAGGGTCTTCTCGACGAACGCGCCGATGCCCAGCGCCGGGGCCAGCTCGGTGCCGTCGACGAGGGTCATCTTCTGGGTGGCGTTGTGGGTGGCGAAGCAGTACCAGGGGCGGCCCCGGCGGCAGGCCCGGCACACCCCGCACACGGCCCGCCAGTTGAGCACCACGAAGTCGCCCGGCGCGACGGCGTCGACGCCCTCACCGACCTGCTCGACGATGCCGGCGGCCTCGTGCCCGAGCAGGAACGGGTGGTCGTCGGTGATGCCGCCCTCGCGGTAGTGCAGGTCGGTGTGGCAGACCCCGCACGACAGCACCCGCACGACCGCCTCGCCGGGACCGGGGTCGGGCACCACGATGGTGGTGACCTCGACCGGTGCGCCCTTGCTGCGGGAGATGACTCCCCGAACCTCCTGGCTCACGATCTCCTCCTACTCCACGCCGGCGCGCCGCGCCGCCGTCCGTCGGTGCGGCGCCCCGCGGGGGTACGGCGACGCCGTCGATCACGCCCTGCGGCGAACCTACCGCCGTCGCCCGCGGTCGGCCCGGTGGCGCGGCGGGCGGTTGTCGCCGCCGCGGCTGGGTAGGCGGCGACAACCGCCGTCGCACGGGAGGACGTAGAAGGTCACCCATCTGCCGCTGCGGGTCGGCATCGGCGCGTTCGTCCCCCACTCCGACCTGGGTGAGCGCACGTTGGAGGGCGAGGCCGCCCGGGGCGTGCACGGGATGGCCGTCCGGCGCGATCCCGCAGCTCAGGGCGATGGATCCCACCCGGTTCGCCCGGCTGCTTCCCGGCGCGTGGTGCTGGACGACCTCACCCACCGCCGGCGGCGACGCGGCTGATCACGAGATGGCGGCGGAAACCGGCGCGGCCGCCGCGCGGACCCGCTCGGCGGCCTGGTGGCGGCGGGCGGCGTTGCGCCAGCGGAGCACCTGAACCGCACCGAGCGCCCAGAGGGCGTACTGCACGGCGAACGCCCACCGGAAGGCGGCCAGGTCGGGTGTGCTCCGCCCGGCCGGGGTGGCCAGGTCCAGCACCACGCCGACGGCCAGCACCAGCACGATCGAGGCGACGAAGCCGCCGACGTTGACGATGCCGATGGCGCTGCCGATCCGGCTGACCGGGTTGAAGGTGCGGGCGTAGTCGAAACCGATCACCGAGCCGGGGCCGTTGACCGCCAGCACCAGCACCAGGGTGACCAGCAGCCAGCCCGGGGCGCGGCCGGGCCAGGCCAGCACCGCGGCCCACACCACCGCGGTGGCGCCGGTGACCGCGAACACCAGCACCGAGCGGCGCAACGGGTGCCGGGCGCACAGGTGCGCCACGACCGGGCCGGACAGCAGCGTCGCGACGGTCATCAGGGTCAGCAGGGACGCCGCGGCGGTCGGCGTGAGCCCCTGCCCCTGCACCAGGAACGGGTAGCCCCAGAGCAGGGCGAAGACCGCGCCGGAGAACTGGGTGACGAAGTGCGTCCAGAGGCCGAGCCGGGTGCCGGGCTGCGCCCAGGCCGCGACGAGTCGCCGGCGGACGGTGGCGAGGGTGGGCGCGGATTTGGCCGCCGTGTCCCGGTGCGGCGTGTCGCGCACGGCGGCGACCACCATGAGCAGCACCGTGGCGCCCACCGCCGCGGCGACGAGGAAGGCCGGGGTCCAGCCCACCCGGTGCAGCAGCGCCACCAGCGGTACGGCGCCGAGTACCGCCCCGAGCTGGCCGAGCGTGCCGGTCAGCTGGGTGAGCATCGGGTTGCGCCGCCCGGGGAACCAGAACGCCACGATGCGCAGCACGCTGATGAACGTCATGGCGTCGCCGAGGCCGACCAGGATCCGGGCGGCGACGGCGAGGCGGACGTCGGTGGCCAGGGCGAAGCAGAGCTGGCCGGCGACCATCAGCGCGCTGCCGGCGATCAGCAGCCGGCGCGAGCCGAACCGGTCGAGCAGCACCCCGACGGGCACCTGCATCGCCGCGTACACGGCGAGCTGGGCGACGGTGAAGGTGGCCAGGGCGGAGGCGTTGATGTCGAAGCGGTGCGCGGCGTCGACCCCGGTGACGCCGAGCGAGCTGCGGTGGAACACCGCCGCCACGTACGCGCTCAGCGCCACGCCCCAGACCAGCAGGGCGGAGCGGCGGGGGACGACGGCGGCGGGCGCGGTGGCGGGCCCGCTCACCGCAGCGTCCGCAGCACGGTCGCGGCGTTGTCGATGTGCGCGGCGACGGCGGCGAGCCATGGTTGCGGGTCGTCGGAGTCGAGGGCGGCGAGCTGCGCCGCGTGCTCGGTGAGCGCCACCTCCGCCCAGCCGGGCGAGAGCCGGAAGCTGGCCTCACCCATCCGCAGCTGCCGGTCGCGCAGCCGCTGGTACAACTCGGCGAGGATCTCGTTGCCGGCCGCGTCGACGACGGTGGCGTGGAAGGCCCGGTCGGCGGCCATCAGGGCGGTCAGGTCGCCGGCGGCGTGCGCGGCGCGCATCTCGGCCAGCCGGGCGGCGAGGTCGGCCTTGAGCGGGGCGCGGCGCGGCCAGACCCGCTCGGCGGCGTACAGCTCGACCAGCCGCCGCGCCTCGATGACGTCGGCGATCTCGCGGGCGGAGACGGGCCGGATCAGCGCACCCCGCTTGGGGTAGAGCTTCACCAGGCCCTCCGCTTCCAACCGCAGCAGGGCCTCCCGGACGGGGGTGCGGGAGACGCCGGTGGCCTCGGCGATCTCGCCCTCGCTGACCAGCGACCCGCCGGGGTGGATCTGTTCCAGGATCGCCCGTTTCAGGTGCTGGTAGGCCCGCTCGGCCGCGGAGGGCGCGGCCGACCGGGCCGGCGCGGAGGGATACGTCATGTATCTATGGTGCGTCCCGATCCGGTGTGCCGGCGGGGCGGCCACACGGCGGGTGGCGTGGACCACGCCGGGGCCGGGCTGGCCGGTGGCTTCGGCCCGGCCCGCCGCACGGCCACAGTGGTCAGTGGCCGGGCAGGCCGACCAGGCCGCCGGCGTCGAGGTCGAACCCGCGGGCGTACGGCGGGCCGAAGCCGTTCAGCAGGTCGGCAAGCCAGCGCGCCTCGTCGGGTGCGGCGCGCTCCAGCCGCATCCGACGGATCCGCACCGGCGCGGCCCGCAGCGCCCGCAGCCGACCGTCCGGGTCGAGCGCGGGCAGCCAGAGCAGCCGCAGCTGCGGCCGGTACGCCTCCTGCCCGCTGATCCCCTCGTAGTCGTCGACCAGATCGCCGCAGCCGTACAGGATCAGCCGCTGCCGGTACACCTCGACGGGGCGCGGGTGGTGCGACGAGTGCCCGTGGACCACGTCGACCCCCGCGTCGACCAGGCGGCGGGCGAAGTCGACGTGCTCGGCCGGCACGTCGTACCCCCAGTTGCCGCCCCAGTGCACCGAGACCAGCACCAGGTCGTCCGGCCCGGCCACGGCGGCGATCCGCGCCGCCAGCGCGTCGGCGGTGGCGGCGGTCGTCTCCGGCAGGTACGCCACCCCGGGCCGCTCGTCGGTGGCGGCCCACGGCGGCGGCACGCCGCTGGACGGGGCGGCCACCGACCAGACCAGCAGGCGACGCCCCGCGAGTTCGAGCGCCGCCGGCCGCCACGCGCCGGTCGCGTCCCGGCCCGCGCCGGCGGTGGCGATGCCCGCGCCGGCCAGCGCGTCGAGGGTGTCCGCAAGGCCGACCGGGCCGAAGTCGAGGAGGTGGTTGTTGGCCAGCGCGCAGACGTCCAGGCGGGCCGCGGTGAGGCAGGGCAGGTTCCCCGGGTGCATCCGGTAGTGGATGGTCTTGGTCGGGGCGTGCTCGCCCCGCCCGGTCACCGCTGTCTCCAGGTTCACGATCCGCGCGTCCGGCCGCAGCCGGTCGAGCAGCTCCAGGGTCTCGCCCCAGGGCCAGGCCGGGGGCACCGGCCGGGGAATGGGCCCGCTGACCGACTCGGCCAGCTCGACGTACGTGCGCGCGTCGCGGACCAGTTCCTCGCGCAGGTCGGGCGGGCCCGGCCGGGGCAGGATCGCGTCCACGCCCCGGCCGGTCATCACGTCGCCGCCGAGCAGCAGGGTCAGCTGGGCCATCCAACGGTATTCCCGCCCCGGCGCCGCCCTCACCTGGATGCGGGAGCCGGACGGCCGGCGCGGCCTGCTCGGCGGTCCACCCGCCCCGACCCGGGACGGAGGCGCCGCCAGCGGGGAAATGACCCGATACGCCCGGCGCCCGCCTATGGTGTGGCTGGACCGACCGGTGGCGACCCGCCGGACCTCCGACCAGGCGGCCGGCGTGAGGAGGGCGCGGTGACCACGAGCCCGCGGCTGCGGCCCTGGTACCGGCCGATGCGGTCCCGGAGCCGGGACGAGGAGCACCGCTCGGCGACCCCGCTGGAGCTCTTCTTCGACCTCTGCTTCGTGGTCGCGGTGGCGCAGGCGGCCGCCGGACTGCACCACGACGTGTCCGAGGGGCACATCGGCCACGCGATGGCCAGCTACCTGATGGTCTTCTTCGCCATCTGGTGGGCGTGGATGAACTTCACCTGGTTCGCCTCGGCGTACGACACCGACGACGACGTCTACCGGATCACCACCCTGGTGCAGATCACCGGCGCGCTGATCCTCGCCGCCGGGGTGCCGCCGGCGTTCACCGAGGGCGACTTCACCACCATCACCTACGGGTACGTGGTGATGCGGCTGGCCGCCGTCACGCACTGGACCCGGGCCGCGATCGGCGACCCCGCCCACCGGGCCGCCACCACGCGGTACGCGGTCGGGGTGACGGCGGTGCAGATCGGCTGGCTGCTCCGGCTCACCCTTTCCGAGGACTGGCTGGCGCCGTCGTTCCTGGTGCTCGCCCTGGCCGACCTGCTGGTGCCGGTGGTGGCCGAGCGGCCGGGGATGACCAGCTGGCATCCCCGGCACATCGCCGAGCGGTACGGCCTGTTCACGCTGATCGTGCTCGGCGAGGTGGTGCTGGCGACCTTGATGGCCTTCCAGACCGGCACCAACGCCGGCCAGCAGGGGCTGTGGCCGCTGGCGGCGGACGGCGCGGTGATCGTGTTCGCGCTGTGGTGGCTCTACTTCGACCGGCGGATCGACGTTCCGACCGGGCTGCCCGGGACGCTCGTCTGGGGGTACGGCCACTACCTGGTCTTCGCCTCGATCGCCGCGGTGGGGGCGGGGCTGGCGGTGGCGGTCGACCGCGAGCGGCACGTCGGGCACGTCGGCGACGTGGTGGTCGGCTACGCCATCGCCGTTCCGGTGGCCGTCTATCTGCTCACCCTGTGGGCGCTGCACGTGCGCGGGCACGGGCGCGGGCCGCTGGTGGTGGCGGCGTTCCCGGTGACCGCGGCGCTGGTGCTGCTCACCCCGCTGGGCCCGGCAGCGGCGTACCTCATCGCGGCGCTGCTGTTCGCCCTGGTGACGCTGACCGTGGTGGACCGGCAGCGGGCGATTCGCGCGGGCCGGGCCACCACGTCGCCCTGACCGTCAGCCGGCCTCCGCCACCCGGGGCCCCGCGGCGACGTCCGGCGCGGCGTCCCGCCCCGGCTGGGCGGGGACGCTGGTGGCCCAGAAGTCGAGCAGCAGGCGGTGGAACTCCTCGGCGCACTCGATCTGCGGCAGGTGCCCGCAGTCGGTGAACAGGTGGGTGCGGGCCCGGGGCAGCCGGGCCCGGGCGGCGTCGAGGTGCGCGGCCGGCAGGATCAGGTCCCGGTCGCCCCAGACGATCAGGGTGGGGATGTCGAGGCGGGCCACCTCGGCCAGCAGCTCCTCCCGCCACTGCGGGCTCACCCCGCGGAAGGTGCCCAGACTGTGGGCGGTCTCCAGCATCACCCGGGCGGCGTACGGCTGGCGGGCCACCGCCAGGGCGTACGCGATGCGCTCCTCGGTGGCGAACGCCGGGTCGTGGAACAGGGCCAGCTCGGCGCGGCGGGCACCGTAGCGGGTGGGCCGCAGCAGCAGCCGGCCCAGCGGGCGCAGGGCGAGCAGCCGCAGCAGGATGGTCACCTCCCGGCCGAAGCCGGCGCTGTTGACCAGTGCGAGGCTGGCAACCCGGTCGGGTTCGGTGGCGGCCAGCCGCATGGCGATCGCGCCGCCGAGGGAGTTGCCGACCAGGTGCGCGGGCCGGTCCACGCCGACCGCGTCGAGGTAGCGGCCGACGAACCGGGCCAGCGCCGGCAGGTTGTACGGCCCGGCCATCGGCAGCGACCCGCCGTAGCCGGGCAGGTCGACGCTGTGCACCCGGAACCGCTCGGCGAGCCGCTCGTGCTGCTCGGTGAAGTCGCGCAGGGTCCGGCCGATGCCGTGCAGCAGCACCACCGGCGGCCCGTCGCCGTCGACGCGGTGGCGGACCCGCCGGCCGTCCACGGTGACGTGCCGGGGGCCCTGCCCGGCCGGGGCGCTCACGCCGGCTCTCCGGCCCGGTCGGCCGCCGGCGTCTCCGGCTGCCGTTGGGGCGGTACGGTGCTGGCACGCCGGGCCGGGTCACCGGCGGCCCGGTTGAGCCCGACGGCCAGCAGCCGCCCGTACGAGGTGGGCGCGATCCGGGCCAGCAGGTCCGGCAGCTTCGCCGACCAGCCGATCAGCACCCGGCCCCGGCGCCGCTCGACGCCGCGCAGGATCACCTGGGCGGCCGTGGCCGGGTCGATGGAGAGCAACTTCTCGAACTGTCGGCGGCCGGTCTCGTACTCCTCGGCGGAGACGCCGCTGCCCACCCGGGCGTTCTGGGCGATCCGGGTGCGGATGCCGCCGGGGTGCACCGAGGTCACCCCGACGCCGTCGTCGGCCAGTTCGTGGCGCAGCGCCTCGGTGAAGCCGCGCACGGCGAACTTGCTGGCCGAGTAGGCGGTCTGGCCGGGTGGGGCGATCAGCCCGAACAGGCTGGAGATGTTGACCAGGTGCGCGCCGGGCTCGGCCTTCAGCGTCGGCAGCAGCGCGTGCGTCAGCTGCACCACGGCGCGGAAGTTGATGTCGATGACCCAGCTGAACTCCGCCAGGGTCACCTGGTCGAAACGTCCGCCGAGGGCGACCCCGGCGTTGTTGACCAGCAGCCGGATCCGGGGGTGGCGCTGCCGGATCTCCTCGGCGGCCCGGGCGGTGGCCGCGGCGTCGGCGAGGTCGACGACGTACGTGGTGACCTGCCGGTCGGGGTGCGCGGCGCCGATCGCCGCCGCCACGGCGGCAAGCCGCTCGGCGTCCCGGTCGAGCAGCACCAGGTCGCTGCCCCGGCGGGCGAGCCCGTGCGCCAGGGCCTCCCCGATCCCACTGGCGGCGCCGGTGACCACCGCCGTGCCGGCCGCGAAGTCGAAGCTACGCACGGACGCTGCTCCTCTCCGGCGCGCCGGCCCCGGAGAACCGGACGCCCTCGTCGGTCAGCCGGCCGTGCCGCATCAGCAGCACGTCGCGGGGGTAGTTCTGGTACAGCCGCCACGGCGCCCGGGCGCCCTGCTTGGGCAGCGCGTCGACGCTGCGCAGCACGTAGCCGGCTGACAGGTCGATGATCGGCTCCAGCGGGCCGCCGGACGGCGGCAACGGGGTGACGATCTGCTGGCCGGTGCGGTCCAGGTGGCGCAGCAGCCGGCAGACGTACGTGGCGACCAGGTCGGCCTTGAGGGTCCAGGAGGCGTTGGTGTAGCCGATGGTCAACGCGAAGTTCGGCACGCCGGAGAGCATCATGCCCTTGTAGGCGACGGTCCGGGCCAGATCGACGTCGACACCGTCGACGGTCAGCGTCATGCCGCCCAGGGCCAGCAGGTCGAGCCCGGTGGCGGTGACCACCACGTCGGCCGCCAGCTCGGTGCCGGAGGTGAGCCGGACGCCGCGTTCGGTGAAGGTGTCGACGGTGTCGGTGACCACCGAGGCGCGGCCGTGCCGGACGGCGGTGAACAGGTCGCCGTCGGGCACGATGCACAGCCGCTGGTCCCAGGGGTTGTAGCGGGGCGAGAAGTGCCGGTCGACGTCGTAGCCGGCCGGCAGCCGGCCCTTGGCCGCCCGGCGCAGCAGCTTCTTCACCAGGCCGGGCGCGCGGCGGCTGAGCTGGAAGTTGGCGGTGGCGAGCAGCACGTTCTTCCAGCGGACCACCGGATACGCGGCCTTCGCCGGCAGCCAGCGCCGCAGCGCGTCGGCGACCACGTCGCGCGAGGGCAGCGCCATGATGTACGTGGGTGAGCGCTGGAGCATGGTCACGTGGGCGGCCCGTTGGGCCAGCGCCGGCACCAGGGTCACCGCGGTGGCGCCGCTGCCGATCACGACGACCCGCTTGCCGGTGTGATCGAGGTCCGCCGGCCAGTGCTGCGGGTGCACGACCTGCCCGGGGTACCGCTCGATGCCGGGGAAGGTCGGGGTGTAGCCGGAGTCGTAGCGGTAGTAGCCGGCGCAGATAAACAGGAACGCGCAGGTGAACACCACCGTCTCGCCGGTGTCGGTGCGGTGCGCGTGCACCGTCCAGCGGGCCCGGGCGCTGTCCCACTCGGCGCGGACGACCCGGTGATGGAAGCGGATGTGCCCGGTGACGCCGTACTCGTGGGCGGTCTCGGTGACGTAGTCGCGGATGGAGTCGCCGTCGGCGATGGCCTTCGGGTCGGTCCACGGCTTGAACGAGTAGCCGAGGGTGAACATGTCCGAGTCGGACCGGATGCCGGGGTAGCGGAACAGGTCCCAGGTGCCGCCGATGGCGCCCCGCGCCTCCAGCACCGCGTACGTCTTGTCGGGGCAGTTGCGCCGTAGGTGGCAGGCGGCGCCGACGCCGGAGAGACCGGCACCCACGATGAGCACGTCGACGTGGTCGGAGGCCATCTCAACTCCCGTCGCGAGGCGGTGACCCAGGACACTATCCACCGCCGTCGACGTACGTCAACACCCTGTCGAGTCCCGTCGACACCGTGTCGATCCGGTGTAGAGTCTGCGGTCATGACGCCTGCCCGTGCGGCCACCGGGAGCGCCACGTCGCGCGGGCGCCGGCCGGCCCGGTCGGTCGGCGACGACCGGGAGACGGCGATCCTCGCCACCGCCGAGCGGCTGCTGTCCCACCGCTCCTTCGCGGACATCTCCATCGACGACCTGGCCCGGGGCGCGGGCATCTCCCGGCCGACGTTCTACTTCTACTTCCCGTCCAAGGGCGCGGTGCTGCTGACGCTGCTGGACCGGGTCATCGAGGAGGCCAACGCCGCGGCCGGGGACGTGCTCGACCGGCTGGCGGAGAACCCGCGGGACCGGTGGCGGGAGCTGATCGCCCGGTTCCACGAGACGTTCGGCGCGCACCGCGCGGTGGTGCTCGCCTGCGCCCAGGTGCGCGGCACCGACGCCGAGGTGCGCCAGCTCTGGGCGCGGGTGCTGGAGCGCTGGGTGCAGGCGATCGAGGAAGCGATCGAGGCCGAACGCCGCCGCGGCGCCGCCCCGGACGGCCTGCCCGCCCGGGACCTCGCCATCGCGCTGAACTCGCTGAACGAACGCGTCTGGTACGCCACGTTCGCCGGGGACGGACCGGCGGTGGCCGAGCGGGACGTGGTCGACGTGCTGCTCGACGTCTGGCTGGCCGCCATCTACCGCAGCACCACTCCCCCACCGGCCTGATCCGGCCCTACCGCCGAACGCCACGTCCGATCGCCGCCAGCGGCGGTCGCCGGGCTCACGCAGAGTGGGGGACGGCCGCGCACGCGGCCGCGCTTCGATGGAGGGCGGAAGAATGCACGTGGTCCCCGGTCTCAAGGTGCTCTACTTCGGGACTCCGGTGGTGCTGGTCAGCTCGCGCAACCCGGACGGCACGGCCAACCTCGCCCCGATGTCGTCGGCGTGGTGGCTGGGGCAGTCCGGAATGCTCGGTCTCGGCGACAGCGGCCAGACCACCGCGAACCTGCGGCGGGAGCGCGAGTGCGTGCTCAACCTGCCGTCGTCGGCGCTGGTCGACGCGGTCGACCGGATCGCGCTGACCACCGGCCGGTCGGACGTGCCGGAATACAAGGCCCGCCAGGGCTACCGGTACGAGCCGGACAAGTTCGCCGCCGCCGGGCTCACCGCGCAGCCGTCGGAGCTGGTCCAGGCACCCCGGGTCGCGGAGTGCCCGGTCCAGCTCGAGTGCCGCGTCGTCGCGGCCCACCCGTTCGCCGGGGCGGACGTGCGGGCCACTGCCTTCCAGGTCGAGGTGCTGCGCGCGCACGTCGAGCAGGAGCTGCTCGTTCCGGGCACGCACTACGTGGACCCGCTGCGCTGGGACCCGCTGATCATGAAGTTCTGCGAGTTCTTCGGCGGCGGGCACGTCGTGCACCCGTCCCGGCTGGCCGCGGGCTGGGACATGCCCCACCGGCTGCGGCCGGAGCCGGACCCGGCGGCCGTCTCCCGGTGACCGGCCGGCGTCGGCGGGTCAGCCGGTCGACGCGCGGGTGAAGTCCATCGTCCAGTTGGTCTCCCAGCTGTCCCCGCCGTCGGTGGAGAACGCCTGCTCCCAGCGGCAGGAGGTGGGGGTGATCCGGGACCAGACGAACCGGCACCGGATCGGGCGTCCCTCGTCGACGTCGTCGGCGTAGAAGGTGCCCACGCCGTCGGTGAACCGGCCGACCACCGGCGGCAGCTCCAGCACCCCGCGCCGGCTGTTCATCCAGTAGATCGACCAGGTGCCGTTCGCCGCGTCGAAGATCCGAACGGTCGCGCCGGAGAAGCCCTTCGTCGGGAAGGTGATCTCGTCGAAGCTGCCGGCGCCGCCGAAGAACGTCCGGGCCACCGACACGCCGGGGAACTCGTCCCACTCGTCGCTGCCGACGTGCCGCCGCACCAGCCGGCGGTTGACGACCTGCCAGGCGCCGACGAGGAAGTCGAAGTCGCCCATCACCAGCCCACCGGTCCCTCGGCCCGGGTCTCGGCGAGGTAGCCGGCCAGGTCCGGCCGGTCCGGGGCGAGCACGTGGCGGGCCCAGGCGGCCCGCTCGTGCTCCAGCACCCCCAGCTCCCAGATGCAGCCCATCCACGGGCGGTTCAGGTCCACGAAGTGGGTCGGGTCGTCGTCCGGGCAGTCCAGCGCGGGCTGCCCGGCGGCGGCGATGCGCACCTCGACCACGTTGTCCCAGACCCAGCTGTACGCCAGCAGGTAGGCACCGGTGTCCGCGCCCCGGTGCAGCACCACCCAGCCCCCGGGCGGGGTGGCGTCGCCGCGGGCGGCGGGGATCAGGCGGGGCAGCACGGCGTACGCCGCCCGCTCCACCTCGGGTTCGATGGGCCGGTCGGGCTGGTCGATGTGGTAGCGCTTGAGCCGCCGGCCGGTGACCTCAACCGGCCCCGGCGCTCGCAGTTCCTTGTCGTGAAACGTCATGCCGGGACGGTACGGGCGCTCCACTGACAGCTACTGTCAGCAGAGTGCGGGCCAGTCGACTTCTCTCCCTCCTGCTGCTGCTCCAGACCCACGGGCGGATGACGGCGGCGCAGCTGGCCGAGCGGCTGGAGGTCTCCACCCGCACCGTCTACCGCGACGTCGAGTCGCTGCACGCCGCCGGCATCCCGCTCTACGGCGAGGCCGGGCACGCCGGGGGCTACCAGCTGGTGGACGGCTGGCGGACCCGGCTGACCGGGCTGACCGCCGAGGAGGCCGAACGGCTCTTCCTGGCCGGGTTGCCCGGCCCGGCCGCCGAGCTGGGCTACGGGGCGGTGGTGGCCGGGCTCCAACGCAAGCTGCACGCGGCGCTGCCCCCGTCGCTGGCCGACCGGGCGGCGCAGGTGCAGCAGAGATTCCATCTCGACCCCGCCCACTGGTACGCCGACGGCGACGCCTCGCCCCACCTGGCGGAGGTGGCGGAGGCGGTGTGGCGGCAGCGCCGGATCGCGGTGCGCTACCGCAGCTGGGCCGGGGAGGTCGACCGGGTGCTGGAGCCGTACGGCCTGGTCCTCAAGGGCGGCCGCTGGTACGCGGTGGCCAACCGTCCGGGGCGGGACGGCCCGGCGACCTACCGGATCAACCAGATCCTGGCGCTGACGAGCCTGGACGAGGAGTTCGACCGGCCGGCGGAGTTCGACCTGCCGGCCTGGTGGCGGGCGCACGTGGTGCGGTTCCGGGCCCGCCTGCACCGCGACGAGGCGACGATCAGGCTCTCCCCGCGCGGCCGGGAGCGGCTGCGGGAGATCGCGAGCGACGTGGTGGTCGCCGCGGCCCAGCGCAGCGCCGGCCCGCCGGACGGCGCCGGCTGGGTGACCGTGGTGGTGCCGATCGAGTCGCTCACCCACGCCCACGGCGACCTGCTCCGGCTCGGCGCCGAGGTGGAGGTGCTGGCCCCGGCCGAGCTGCGGGCCCGGCTGGCCGCCACCGCCGCCGAGCTGGCAGCGCGCTACGCCCCGCGAGCCGCCGGCACCCCGGTGCCGGATTAGCCGAGGGGCACCTGGACGGCGACGTCGTGCTTCGGGTATTGCCGTTCCACCTGCTCCGGGCCGTACTTGTCGCGGAACATCGCCACGATGTGCTCGACCCGGTCGGCGTCGGTGATCGGGGTGGCGGGCGTGCTCACGCTCGTACCGTTCGCGGACACCTGAATCATCGGCGTCTTCCGGACGTTCTTGTACCAGTCGCTGTCCGCGCCGGTGATCGGCACCAGGAACATGTTCTGATCCTCCTGCACGAACCACACCGGGTGGGAGATCTGCCGTCCGGACCTGCGGCCGGTCACGGTGATCTCGACCTCGCGGGCGCCCGCGAACGCGTCCCTGGCCTGCTCGATGCTCACCCTGACCTCCGTCGACGTTGCAAGAAGCTGCTCCTGACCGTCAGGCTATGGACCCGCGCGCCGGCTCGCGGCGGTTCCGGGAACACCGCGGTTGATCATGAAGCTCCGCCCTGTCCCACCTCCGACCGACTCCACAAGGGAGGGTCGCGGACCCTGGGGGTCGGCAGGATGTGCCACCCTGGGGGCGACAGCTCAGGTCACCGGGAGGTGATGGTCACGTTACGCCTGTGCGAACTCGTCGCCGTACCCACCGTCCCGCCGGTGACCCTCGACGTCGCCGCCGGCGCCACCGCCGCCCTGGCGGCCAGCCCCCGGGTCGGCACCGCCGTCGCCCGGGTGGTAGCCGGGCTGGCCGCGCCGGTGAGCGGCCGGATCCTGGTGGGCGACCGGGACGTCACCGACCTGCCGCCGCTGCGCCGCCGGATCGGATACGTCCCGGCCGGCGGCGCCCTGCTGCCCCACCTGACCGTGCGCCGTAACATCTCCTACGGCCAGCGCAAGCGGGAGCGGGTGCGGGACGTCGCCGACGACTGGGCGGCCACCGTGGTCGACCGGCTGGAGCTCGCCCTGACCCTCGAGCTGCGCCCGCACCAGCTCTCCGACGCCCAGCGGTTCCGGGTCGCCGTGGCCCGGGCGATGGCCTGCCTGCCGGAGGTGCTGGTGGTCGACCTGCCCACCGGGGTCGCCGGCGGCGGGCACCTCGCCGACCTGGTCGGGCGGCTGTCCCCGCCCGGCTCCCCCGGTGTCGCCGTGCTGGTCTGCTCCGCCGACGACGAGGTGCTGGCCGAGATCCCCGACCGGCTCTACGTCGACAAGACCACCGACGAGGTGCGACCGTGACGGGGCCGGCGCGGCTGCGCCGCCGTACGCTGCTGCGCGCCGCCGCCGCCGCGACGGCGACGACCGCAACGGCCTGCTCCCGATCGGGGTCGACGCAGGTGGTGGTGGTGTGGAGCGGCGGCGAGCTGGCCCGGTTCCGGGAGGTGGTGGCCGGCTACGGCGCCCCGGTGCAGGTGGTCGGCGTGGGCAACGACATCGACGCGTTCATCGGTGCCCGGCGGCTCTCCGGCGCCAGCCCGGACGTGGCGATCCTGCCCCGCTCCGGCCTGGTCATCGAGTACGCCCGGCGGGGCTGGCTGAGCGAGGTGACCCCGGCCGACAGCTACGCCGTCCCGCCGGGCATGGCCGACCTCTCCACCGGCGGGCGCCGCTACGGCGTCTGGGTGAAGGCGGCGCACAAGTCGCTGTTCTGGTACCTGCCGTCAATGCTCTCCGAGCCGCCGGGCACCTGGGACCAGCTGGTGGCGATCACCCGCCGGCTCGGCGCGCGGGCCCGGGCCGGGATCGCCCCCGCGCCGCTCGCGATCGGCGCGGCCGACGGGTGGGTGCTCACCGACTGGTTCGAGAACGTGCTGGCCGATGTCGCCGCGCCCGGCCACTACGAGGCGCTGGCCCGGGGCGAGGCGGACTGGCAGGGCCGGTCGGTGCGGGTCGCGCTGGACCGGCTCGCGGAGCTGTGGAGCATCGACGGCGCCTTCCCGGGCGGCGGGCGGCGGGCCCTGCTCACCCAGTTTGAGGAGTCGGTGATCCAGGTGGTGCACCACCGCCGGGCCACGATGGTGTTCGAGGCCGACTTCGTCGACGCGGTCAGCAACCGGTTCCGCGCCGGCGCCGAGGAACCAGCGACGTTCCGGTTCCCCGGCGCCCGGGTCGCCGACGGTCCGCTGATCCTCGGCGGCGACGCGGCGGTCGCGTTCGCCGGCTCGACCCGCGGGGTGCAGCTGGTGCGCTGGCTCAGCGACGGCGCCGCGTTCGAGCCGTGGCTGCGCGCCGGCGGTTACCTCTCCCCCAACGTCACCGTCCCGCTGGGCAGCTACCGCGATCCGGTGCGCCGCGAGCTGGCCGCCGAGCTGCGCACCACCGACGCGGTCCGGTTCGACCTGTCCGATCTGCTGCCCGGCCCGTTCACCGGCGCCGACGGGGTCGGCATCTGGCGGATCATGCAGGACTTCTTCGCCGACGTCACCGGCGGCGTGTCCGCCGCGGAGGCGGTACGCCGGGCCACCGGCCAGTTGGCGGCGGCGGCTCGGGCGGCGGGGGGCGGGCGATGAGCCCCAGGCCGATGC
>NZ_POUB01000080.1 GCF_003236335.1 Micromonospora deserti | reverse complement strand
CGCAGAGCACCTGCACCTCGACGTGGCGGGCCCCGGCCGAGCTGTCCCGGGCGTACGCCCGGACCCGGGCCGCCGCGCAGGCCGCCTTCGGCGACGACCGGGTGTACGTCGAGCGGTATCTCACCGGCGCCCGCCACGTCGAGGTGCAGGTGCTCTGCGACGCCCACGGCAACGGCGTGCACCTGGGCACCCGGGACTGCTCGGTGCAGCGGCGGCATCAGAAGCTGGTCGAGGAGGCGCCCGCGCCGGCGCTGTCCGCCGGCACCCTGGAGGCCATCGCCGAGTGCGCCCTGCGCGGTGCTCTCGACGTCGGCTTCACCGGTGCCGGCACGGTCGAGTTCCTCGTGGACGCCGACGAAGGGTTCCACTTCCTGGAGATCAACTGCCGGATCCAGGTGGAACACCCGGTCACCGAGATGATCACGGGGATCGACCTGGTGCACGAGCAGCTGCACATCGCCGCCGGGGTGCCGCTGCGCTGGCGGCAGGAGGACATCCGACCGCAGGGCGTCGCGATCGAGTGCCGGGTCAACGTGGAGGACCCGGACCGCGACTTCGCGCCGACCCCCGGCCGGCTGGACCGCTTCGTCCCGCCCGGTGGCCCGTTCACCCGGGTCGACACCCACGGCCACGCCGGCTATCTGGTCGGGCCGTACTACGACTCGCTGCTGGCAAAGGTGGTGGTCTGGGCGCCGGACCGGGAGTTGGCGCTGAACCGGCTGGAACGCGCCCTCGACGAGTTCGACATCGCCGGTCCCGGCATCCGCACCACCATCCCGTTCGTCCGGCGGGTGCTCGACGACGCCGGCTTCCGCAAGGGGCGTTACTCCACCGGTCTGGTCGACCAGCTGCTCGACGCCCCTGCCGACGCACACCACAGGAGGATCCGATGACCGTCACCCATGGCCGGCCGCTGGCCGCCGAGATCACCGACATCCTGGTGGCGCACTGCGGGCTCGACGCCGACGCCGCCGCCCGCGCGCCGGCCGCGTCCCTGGAGGAGCTCGGCATGGATTCGCTGGCCCTGCTGGAGCTCTCCGCCGTGGTCGCCGACCGCTGGCAGGTGCAGATTCCCGAGCAGACCGGCCAGCTGAGCATCCCCGCCGTGGCCGAACTGGTCGCCCGGCGCACCGCCGGGCCGGGGCACACCGAAAACAGCGTCCTCATCGCCGCGCCGCTGCCGCTGGTCTGGGACGTCACCAACGACGTGGCCCGCTGGACCGAGCTGTTCACCGAGTACGCCCGGGTGGAGATCCTGCACCGCGACGGCGACACGGTGCGGTTCCGGCTCACCATGCACCCCGACGAGAACGGCATCGCCTGGAGCTGGGTCAGCGAGCGCACCGCGGACCCGGCCACCCGGCAGGTCCGCGCGCAGCGGGTGGAGACCGGGCCGTTCGAGTACATGCGCATCCACTGGCGTTACGCCGAGGAGCCCGGCGGCACCCGGATGACCTGGGTGCAGGACTTCGCGATGAAGCCGACCGCGCCGGTGGACAACGCCGGCATGACCGAGCGGATCAACGCCAACAGCGCGGTGCAGCTGGCCGTCATCAAGGAACGGATCGAACGGCTGGCCCGCGACGGCGCCGCCGCCCGCGGCCCGGCTGCCGCCGGGTGCGGCGAGGCGACGGGAGCCGGCGATGAGTGAGCGGGCGCTGCGGCAGGTCGCCGCCGTCGACGTGCCGCCGGACCGGCGCCGCGGTGGAGAGCTGCGGGTGCTGCTCGGCCCGCGGACCGTCGGCAGCACCTCCGGGTTCATGGGGGTGGCGGCGCTGCGCCCGGGGGAGCGGATCGCCGAGCACTACCACCCCTACAGCGAGGAGTTTCTCTACGTGGCCCGGGGCGCGATCACCGTCGACCTCGACGATCGACCGGTGCCCCTCGCCGCCGGCGAGGCCCTCTTCGTCCCGGTCAACGTCCGGCACCGGCTGCGCAACACCGGTGACGAGCCGGCGGAGGTGGTGTTCCACCTCGGACCGCTGGCGCCCCGGCCGGAGCTGGGCCACGTCGACACCGAGCTGATCGAGCAGCGGGGCGGGTCGTGACCGGGCGCCGCACGGTGGTCACCGGCGTCGGGGTGGTCGCCCCGGGCGGCGCCAGCCGGGACCGGTTCTGGAAGGCGATCACCGAGGGGCGGACGGCCACCCGGCGGATCAGCTTCTTCGACCCGTCACAGTTCCGGTCGCAGATCGCCGCCGAGTGCGACTTCGACCCGGTCGCCGCCGGGCTCACCGCGGCCGAGCGGCGGCGCGCCGACCGGTACGTGCAGTTCGCCCTCGCCTGCTCCGCCGAGGCGGTCGCCGACGCCGGCCTGGACCTCACCGACGCCGAGCGGGACCGGGCCGGGGTGGTCCTCGGCACCGCGGTCGGTGGCACCATGGCACTGGAGCAGCAGTACGTGACGGTCAGCGACACCGGCCGCCGGTGGCTGGTCGACGCCGCGCGCGGTGGCCGGTACCTGTACCAGGCGTTGGTGCCCAGCAGCCTGGCCGCCGACGTGGCGTGCCGGCACGGGCTGCACGGCCCGGCCCAGGTCGTCTCCACCGGGTGCACCTCCGGCATCGACGCCATCGGCTACGCCCACCAGCTGATCGCCGACGGCGAGGCGGACGTCGTGTTGGCCGGCGCCGCCGACTCGCCGATCTCCCCGGTCACCGTCGCCTCCTTCGACGCGATCAAGGCGACCAGCCCCGACAACGACGATCCGGAGCACGCCTCCCGCCCGTTCGACGCCGACCGGCACGGCTTCGTTCTCGCCGAGGGCGCCGCGGTGCTGGTGCTGGAGGAGGCCGGCCACGCCCGCCGGCGCGGCGCGCACGTCTACTGCGAGGTGGCCGGGTACGGCAGCCGCAGCAACGGCTACCACATGACCGGGCTGCGGCCGGACGGGCTGGAGATGGGGCTGGCCATCTCCGACGCGCTGCGGCAGGCCCGCCTCGCTCCCGAACAGGTCTCCTACATCAGCGCCCACGGCTCCGGCACCCGGCAGAACGACCGGCACGAGACCGCCGCCTTCAAGCGGGCGCTCGGCCCGGCCGCGTACCGGGTGCCGATCAGCTCGATCAAGTCGATGGTGGGGCACTCGCTCGGTGCGATCGGTTCGATCGAGATGGCCGCCTGCGCCCTGGCCATCGAGTTCGGCGTGGTGCCGCCGACCGCCAACTGGGCCACCCGGGACCCGGAGTGCGACCTGGACTACGTACCGAACGAGGCCCGGGAACTCCCGGTCGACGTGGCCCTCTCGGTCGGCAGCGGCTTCGGTGGGTTCCAGTCGGCGATGGTGTTCCGCCGGCTGTCCGGAGCGGTGCCGGCATGACCCGGGCGGTGGTGACCGGGATCGGGGTGGTCGCCCCGAGCGGTGTCGGCGTCGACGCCCACTGGCGGACGGTGCTGGCCGGCGCCCGCCGGACCGGGCCGATCACACTGTTCGACCCGACCGGCTACCCGACGCGGCACGGCGGGGAGGTGCCGGACTTCGACGCCGCCGCGTACGCCGACAACCGCCAGCTGGTGCAGACCGACCGCTGGACGCACCTCGGGTTCGCCGCCACCCGCCTGGCGCTGGCCGACGCCGGGCTGCCCGAGCGGGCCACCGACCCGTACGGCTACGCGGTCACCCTGGCCAGCTCGTCCGGGGGGAACCTGTTCGGCCAGCGGGAGCTGCAACGGCTCTGGGGCGGGCCGACCCGCACCGTCGGGGCGTACCAGTCGATCGCCTGGTTCTACGCGGCCAGCGTCGGCCAGCTCTCCATCCACCACCAGTTCAAGGGGCCGTGCGGGGTACTGGTCGCCGAGGCCGCCGGCGGGCTGGACAGCCTGGCGCACGCCGTCCGCGTGGTGCGCCGGGGCACGCCGGTGGTGGTCGCCGGGGCGACCGAATGCCCGCTCAGCCCGTACGCCCTGGCCTGCCAGCTCCGCTCCGGCCTGCTCAGCGACGTGGCCGACCCGGCGCGGGCCTACCGGCCGTTCGACGCCGCCGCGAGCGGCTACCTGCCCGCGGAGGGGGGCGCGGTCTTCGTGGTGGAGGAGCTGGGGCACGCGCTGTCCCGGGGCGCCCGGGTGTACGGCGAGGTGACCGGGTGGGGCGCCACCCACGACGCCGTCCACACCGGACCGGACGCCGCGGGCGACCCCGGGCAGTACGCCCGTGCGATGCGGCTGGCGCTGGACCGGGCCGGCGTCGGCCCGGACGCGGTCGACGTGGTGCTGCCCGACGCTCTCGGCGTGCCGCGTTACGACCGCAGCGAGGCCGTGGCGCTGCGCGCCGTGTTCGGCGAGCGCCCGCCGCCGGTCACCACGCAGAAGCCGCTGACCGGGCGGGCGCACCAGGGCGGCGCGGCGCTGGACGTGGCGACCGCGCTGCTGGCCTTCCACCACGACACGCTGCCCGCCACCGCCGCCCCGGACGACGTGGCCGACGGTTGTGACCTTGACTTCCTGCGGGGGCACCGCCGCCCGCGCAGCCGGGTGGCCCTGGTCTGCGCCCGCGGTTTCGACGGTTTCAACAGCGCGCTGGTGCTGCGCGGGGCGGCACCGACGAGGGGAGTGACGCGATGACCGAGCAGCGGGCCCGGGTGGTCTTCCTGGTGCGGGTGCCGGCGGAGCGGACGACGGACTTCCTGGCCGCGTACGAGGCGGTGCGCCACCTGGTCGCCGACGGGGTGCCGGGGCACCTGGTCGACCAGGTGTGCCGCTCGTCCGCCGACCCGGAGCAGTGGCTGATCACCAGCGAGTGGGCGAGCCTGGCCGACTTCGAGAGCTGGGAACGCAGCCCCGAGCACCGGGAGCTGGTCCGGCCGATGCGGGAGTGCTTCACCGACGCCCGGTCGCTGCGCTTCCTCATCCACGCCCAGACCCCCAGCCCGGCCTGATTCCCCGCGGGCTGCCGAAGGGTGCTCCGCCGGGTCGGCCCGCTCCGCGGGCTCGCGGCCGTACGCGGCACTGTCGTGCGGCGTATCGCGAGCTCACCGAGAGCTGAGTGCCGCTGTCGAGCTGCCCCGTTCATGCGTCCACCGGGCACCGGTGCCGTCCGGCGCCCGCCTGCCCCGGCGGCCCGGCCTTCCCAGGACCTGGACTGTCAACCTGCTCACCGCGGTCACCATCCTGGTCACCATCGGCTACTTCCCGCCCCGGCGCCCCGCGCGAGCACCGGCGGTGCCCGACCTACGCCCGGGGCCAGCATCGTGCGGGTCGGGTGTTTCCGTGGGTGGTGGTGCCGGCGTGCGGGCCGCCGTCGCGCGGGCCGCGGGTACCCGTGGGTGCTGACCTCGACGTGCGCCGCGGTTGCGCCGATCAGGCGCGCTCCGCGTGGGCGCACCGACGGGGCAGCTCGACAGGCACAGGACGGACCTTCCACCTTAAACCGGAGGCCCGACCGGCGTACCTGAGCCGACGGTGCGGGCAGCCTCCCCCCGCCTGAGCGCGCCGCCGGCACCGCCTGACCGACGTGGACGGTCCGGCTCATGAACGCCATCGGCCGTCCGGCGGACGCTGAACGCCGTACGCACGATGGGTCATCCGGCGGTTACCCTCAGCCGGCGTACGCGCCCGATACTGCCCGCCGAAGCGGCTGTGGGCAATCCGGCCAGCCGCTCGATCTGATCTAGCCATTTGCATCTAGTAATGATTCTGACGGCTGTCGTAGGGTTCCCCGCAGCACCCCGTAAGGCGCACCTGATGGGCATTTTTGCCCGCTTTTATGCTGGGCGGTGAATGGCAGTGGTCATGGACCGGGCGACCGGAAGTCCTACGGCGACAGACCCGGGATGGGTTGACGATGTGCTGCTCGCCGGCCGCCCGACCGACATTTGTCTGCGCCTGCCCGAGCCGGTGGACCGGGCCGCGCTGCGCCGGCTGGTGACCGCCGCGCAGACCCGCCTCGCCACCGCCGGGCTCCGCCCCGGCGGCGCGGCCGCGCTGCGGATGCCGCCGTCGCTGGCGTACGTGGTGAACCTGCTGGCCACCTGGCGCACCGGGGCACAGGCGATCCTGCTCGACCACCGGCTGACCGATCACGAGGTGAGCCGGGCGCTGCACCGACTCACCCCGCAGGTGGTGGTCGCGCCGGTGCGTACCGGTGGCGGCGCCCTGCGGATCTTCCTGGACGTGACCGAGGGCGTCACCCCGTACACCGACCGCCCCGCGGTCAGCGGGCACGCGGTGATCCAGCTCAGTTCCGGCTCCACCGGGCCGTCCAAGGTGATCGGGCGCACCGCCGCGGACCTGGTCGCCGAGGTGCACCGCTACACCCGCATCGACGGGGTGGCCCTACCCGGCGAACGGATCGTGCTGCTGCCCTCGATGGTGCACGTGCTCGGGCTGGTCGGCGGGCTGCTCTACGGCCTGCACGCCGGGGTGGAACTGGTCCCACCGGAACGGCTCAGCGGCGACGCCGTGCTCGCCGCGATCGCCGCCGCCGACAGCCCTGCCACCGTGCTCGGCGTCCCGTTCCACATCGGACTGCTCGCCTTCACCCGCCTCGACGGCCCGCTGCCGCAGTTCAAGCGGATGACCACCGGCGGGGAGCTGGTCCCGGTCGCCGTCGCCCGGGCCTTCACCGACCGGTTCGGCGTGCCCCTGGGCAACATGTACGGGATGACCGAGGTCGGGGTGATCGGCACCGACCTGTACGGGCGGCACCGCCCGTCGATCGCCCCGGCGCCCGGCATCGAGGTCCGCGAGGTCGACGGCGAGCTCCAGGTCAGCTGCCCGGCGTCGCCGTACGTCGGGCTCAGCGACCCCACCCGCTGGGCCGACGGCTGGCTGCACACCCGCGACGCCGGCACGGTCGACCCGGACACCGGCCTGGTCACGGTCCGCGGCCGGCTCGACTCGCAGGTCTCCGTCGGCGGCCTGAAGGTCGATCTCACGGAGGTGGAGACAACCGTCGCCGAACTGCCCGGGGTGGCCGCCGCGGTGGTGGTCTGGGACACCGGCATCACCGCCTACGTGCAACCCGACGGACCGCTGTCGGCGGAGGTGCTCGACAAGCTGCTCGCCGAGCGGCTGGCCGGCTACAAGCGGCCCCGCACCCTGCACCTGCTCGATCAGCTGCCCCGGACCACCACCGGCAAGCTGGTCCGCTCGGTCGAGGCGCTGCGGACGGCGGCGGTGCGGTGACCGGCCCCCTGCATCACCTCGACCGCGACCTCGCTGTCATCGACGACCGCCACGGCCAGCACGAGATCCTCGCCCGCGCCGGGGTGCCCGACCCGCAGGCCGGCGAGACCGGGCACCGGCCGCAGCGGCGCACCGGGCATCCCTGGCACCGGCACCGCCCGGCGCAGCCCGCCGCCGCGCAGCCCCACGCCGAGCGCCTTGCCGACGGCCTCCTTCGCCGTCCAGAGCCGCAGGAAGTCCGCCGCCCGGCCGTCGCCGGGCCGGCCGGCCAGCCAGGCCGCCTCGGCCGGGTCGAACCAGCGGAGTGCCAACGGCAGCGCGGGCAGCGGGCGGAGCCGTTCCACGTCGACGCCGACCGGCCCGCCCGGCCGGGCGGCGACCACCAGCACGGCGCCGGACCGGCTGAGGCTGACCGGCAGCTCGATCTGCCCACCGCCCCGGCCGGGCACGCGCACCACTGGACGACCGTCCGATCGGTGGCCGACCACGACCCGTTCCTCCGCGTGGCCGAGCAGCGTGGCACCCGCCCGCCGCAGCAGCCGCCGGGCCGCCTCCGGCCGATCGCCGGCGGTACGGCCCACCCACACGTACACGGTGTCCCGATCGGGCGCCGGTAGCTGGCTCACGGAGAGAGGTTAACCATGCAAGCCGAGGTCCGCGCCTTCGTCATCGAGCAGCTCACCGATATGAACTACGACGTCGAGGACATCGACGACGACACCACGCTCGGTCCCTCCGGAGTGGACCTGGAGTCGCTGGCCCTCGCCGACCTCGCGGTACGGGTCGAGGACCGGTACGGCCTGAAGTTCGCCGACGACGAGTCGGAGAAGCTGGCCCTGATGACGGTCGGCGAGTTCACCACCATGGTCGCCGAGCGGGTCGCCGGGGCGACCAGCGACAACTCCTGATGGCCGGTCAGCCCGACCTGGGGCGAGCTGACCTGGTGACCATGCTCGCCGAGCTCACCGGTAAACCGGCCACCGAGGTGCCCGACCGGATCGGCTCGATGGAGCTGGCCTGGCTGGTCCACCTCGTCGAGCAGCGCCACGAGCGCCGGCTCGACCTCAGCGACGACCAGCTCGCCGGCATCCGTACCGTCGATGACGCCCTGGCGGTCTTCCGGACCGCCCTGACCGTCACCGCCGATGGCTGAGCGGGGGCCCGTCCAGCTCACCGGTGTCCACACGATCAGCGCCCTCGGCAGGGGAACCGGGGCGCAGCTCGCCGGCGTGCTCGCCGGGGTGCCGGCGTTCCGGCCGGTGAGCCGCTTCGACACCGGCGCCCGCCGGGTCGACGCCGCCGCCACCCTGCCCGACGCCGGCGCACTCGGGAATGAACTGGCCGAGGCCATCGACGCGGCCTGCCGGGACGCCGCACTTTCCACCGGCCAGCGCCGGGAGAGTGCCCTGCTGCTGGCCGTGCAGGGCGGGCCGGGCGTGCCGGCCCTGGCCGCCGGCCTGGCCACCCGGGCCGGGCTGGGCGGTCCGACCCGGGCGTACACCACTGCCTGCGTCTCGGCGAGCAGCGCCGTCGCCGACGCCGCCGCGCTGATCCGCCGCGGGGACCTGGACCGGGCCGTGGTCGCCGCCGGCTACCTGGTCGAGCCCGACCAGTACGCGCTCTTCGACGCCGGCCGCGCCCTCGCCACCGACGCGGCGGTACGCCCGTTCAGCGCCGGCCGCACCGGGCTGCTGCTCGGCGACGGGGTGGCGGCGGTGGTGCTGGAATCCGCCGCCGTGGCCCGGCGACCGGTCGCCGCCCTGCTCGGCTGGGCCCGCACCGGCGACGCCTACCATCCCTGCCGACCGGATCCGACCGGGCACGGCCTGGCCCGCGCGGTGGCCGCCGCGCTGCGCCGGGCCGAGCTGCCGCCGGAGGCGGTCGGGTACGTCAACGCCAACGCCACCGGCACCGGGCACAGCGACGCGGCCGAGGCGGCGGCGCTGCGCGCGGCGCTGGGCCCGGCGGCCGCGCACACCCCGGTCAGCTCCACCAAGGCCCTGCACGGGCACGCCCTGGAAGCCTCCGGCCTGCTCGAACTGGTGGTCACCGTGCTCGCGCTGCGGCACGGGAAGCTGCCGGTCAACGCCGGCTGGCTCGGCCCCGACCCGCAGTGCCCGCTCGACGTCATCCGCGACGCGCCCCGACCGGCCACCACCCGGTACGCGCTCAGCCTCAACGCCGCCTTCGGCGGCGCCAACACCGCCCTGCTGGTGGGTGCGGCGTGAACGGGGTGCTGGCCGAGGCGGCCTGGCCGGAGCGGGGCGACGGCCCGCCGCCGCCGCTGCCCGGATTCGTGCACTCGGCGTTCCACCCGCTCGTCGCGGCCGCCGCGGAGCGCTGCCTGCGGCGGGCGTACGGCCAGCGGCCCGCGCCGGACGGCGCGCGGATCGCGGTCGTGCTGGTCAGCGCCGCCGGCGACCGGGCCAGCGCGGCACACGTGCGCGCCACGGTCGCCGCCGGGGGGCGGCCAGGGCCGCTGTTCTTCTTCCAGTCGGTGCCGAACAGCGTGGCCGGGCACGTCGCCGCCCGCTGGGGCCTGGGCGGGCCGGTGGTCTGCCTCGCGCCGACCGGCGACCCGCGTGCCGCCGGGCTCGCCGAGGCCGAACTGCTGCTGCACGACGGCGACGCCGACCGGGCGTTGCTGGTCCTGATCGACGACGCACCTGACGACGGCGGTGCGGAGACAGCCGTCGCGGTGCTGCTGGGGGAGGAGACACATGAGGACCAGGGGACTGCGTGGCCGGCTCGCCGCCGACGAGCGGATCGGCGCCGGTAACGTGCTGGCCCGGGTGCTGGCGCACGGAGCCGACCCGGACGGGCCCGGGCTCACCTTCGACACGCCCGTCGACGGCCACCCGGCCGAACACCCGCTGACGCTGGCGCAGCTCGACGAGCGGGTGGCCGCCCGGGCGGCCTGGCTGCACGAACGCGGCGTCAAGCCCCGCGACCCGGTCGCGGTCTGGGCCACCGCCGCGGCCGACATGGTGCTCAGCTACCTCGCGCTCACCCGGCTCGGCGCCATCCCGGCGCTGATGAACGGCAAGCTGCGCCCGGAGATCGCCGCCGAGTACATCCGCCGGCTGCGCGGCGTGGCGGTGCTCGCCGACGACGCGCACCGCGCGCTGCTGGCCGGGTACGACGTCGGCGTGCCGCTGATCGGCACCCCGGGACAGGCCGGCACGGGTGACCCGGCCGCCGCCCCCGCCCACTACCAGCATCATCCCGACGACCCGATCGTGATCACCCACACCTCCGGCACCACCGGCGTGCCCAAGGCGGTGCTGCACTCGCACGCCAGCCTCTTCGCCGCCACCCGGCACCTGCTCACCATGCCGCAGGCGCAGGGCACCAGCCGGATCCTCAACGCGCTGCCCGCCCCGCACACCGCCACCGTCCTCATGGTCAACCAGGCGCTGGGCAACCGGGCGGAGATGTTCCTCCTCTCCGAGCAGGGCGGCGACCGGGTGCTCGACGCGATCCAGCGCTGGCGCCCGGACGGGGTGTTCGGCTTCTCCGTCACCTGGGCCGAGCTGGCCCGGTTCGACCTGTCCGGGTACGACCTGGACTCGGTGCGGCTCTGGTTCAACACCGGCGACTGCTCGCACGAGCCGCACGTCCGCCGGCTGGTCGCGGTCGGCTCCCGAGACGTGATGACCCGCGACGGGATCACCCAGGTGCCCGGGTCGGTCTTCATCGACGGGCTCGGCTCCAGCGAGATGGGGCACTCGATGTTCCACATCACCCACCGCGCCGACACCGACCGGTACGGCCGCTGCATCGGCCGGCCGTACCGGTTCACGAAGGTCGCGGTGCTCGACGAGAACGGCGAGCCGGTGCCCACCGGCGAGGTGGGCTGGCTCGGCATCGACTCGCCGTCGCTGTTCCGCGGCTACTGGAACGACTCGGTCACCACGTACCGGTTCCGCCGGCGCGGCTGGTACCTCACCGGAGACCTGGTCTACGCCGACGCCGACGGGCGCTACTACCACCTCGACCGGGCCGTCGACTCCGTCGACGCCGGTGACGGCCGGCGGTTCTACACCGCACTGTCCGAGGAGCGGGTCCTCGCCGCCTGCCCCGACGTCACCGACTGCACCGTGGTCATCGTCCGGCAGCCCGACGGGGTGGTCACCGACGTGCTGCTGGAACTCGCCGCCGGCGCCGACGAGGCGGAGGACCGCACCGAGCGGGTCCGCGCCGCGCTCGGCCCGGACGTCGGGGCCACCCTGCGCCGGGTGGTGCCGGTGCGCTCCGCCGACATCCCGGTCACCGTCACCGGCAAGGTCCGCAAGGTCGCCCTGCGCGAGCGCTATCTCAGCGAGGCGCCGTCGTGACCGCCGTCATCACCGGGATGGGCCTGTTCACCCCGGTCGGGCGGGGCGTCGAGGCGACCTTCGACGCGCTCTGCGCCGGCCGGTCCGGGCTGACCCGACCGCCGTCCGGGCACCCGGCCGCCGGGTGCCTGGAGGTCGCCGGCCTGCTGCCCGAGATCGACCCGCGCGACGTCGCCTCCGGCCCGGAGGCCCGGGTGCTCGACCGGATCGTGGTGTTGGCCCTGCTGGCCGCCGCCGACGCGCTCACCGACGCGGGCATCGAGGTGGGCCGGGACGTCGACCCGGGCCGGATCGGCGTGATCGTCGGCGGGGTCGGCGGCATGTCCACCCTGGAGGCGCAGGTGCTGGCCCGGGCCGCCCGCGGGCGCGCGGCGGTGAGCCCGTACCTGCTCACCGGGATCCTGCCGAACATGCCGTCGGCGCGGATCGCCATCGCCCACGGCCTCCGCGGCTACAGCTCGTCGGTCGGCACCGCCTGCGCCTCCGGTGCCCAGGCGGTCGCCGACGCGGTCCGGCTGATCCGGGCCGGAGAGGCCGACGTGGTGCTCTGCGGGGCGAGCGAGGCGCCGCTCTTCCCGACCTTCGCCGACACCTTCGGCAACGCCCGGGCCCTCGCCCGCGGCTGGGACGAGCCGACCGCGGCCAGCCGGCCGTTCGACACCCGCCGCAACGGCTTCGTCCTCGCCGAGGGCGCGGCGCTGCTGGTGCTGGAGCGCGCCGAGCACGCCGCCGCCCGGGGCGCCACCGGCTACGCGGAGGTCGCCGGGTACGGCGCGACCACCGACGCGTACCACCCGACCGCCCCGCGCCCGGACGGCACCGGCGCGGCGGAATGCATGCGGCGTGCGCTGGCCAGTGGGGGAGTGCCCGCGGCCCGGGTCGGCTACGTCAACGCGCACGGCACCGGCACGAAGCTCGGCGACATCGCCGAGACCACCGCGCTGACGGCGGTGTTCGGCGCCGGCGGGGTGCCGGTCAGCTCCACCAAGGCGCTTACCGGCCACCTGCTCGGCGCCTCCGGGGTGCTGGAGGCCGCCGCCACCGCGCTGGCGCTCGGCCGCGGGCTGCTCCCGCCGACGCACAACCTCGACGATCCGGATCCGGCCTGCCCGGCCGACCACATCCGCAAGGAGCCCCGGGCGACGGAGACGGAGTACGCGCTGACCAACTCCTTCGGCTTCGGCGGCCAGAACGTGAGCCTGCTGCTCGGGCGGGCCGGCCGGCCGCGGGGGTGACCGACGTTCCGGGCGGCACGCGCCCGGACGGCAACCACGGGGGCACTGTGGGAAGGGCTGGATAAATGGACATTCGTGGGACAGACCACATCGAACTCTACGTAGGGGACGCCCGGCAGGCCGCCTTCTACTTCGGCCGGGCAGTCGGCCTCCACCTATGCGGACAGGGCGGCCCGGAGACCGGGCTGACCGACCAGCGGTCGCTGCTGCTGCGCCAGGCCGACATCCGGATGCTGCTCACCACCGGGCTCACCGCCGGGCATCCGGCCTCCCGGTATGTGCAGCGGCACGGCGACGGCATCGCCGTGGTCGCGCTGGAGGTCGGCGACGCCGCCGGGGCGTACGCCGAACTGGTGGCCCGGGGCGCGACGGCGGTGGCCCCGCCGCGGACCTTCACCGGCACGGACGCCGAGGTGGTGACCGCCGAGGTGGGCGGCTTCGGCGACGTGCGGCACCGCCTGGTCGAGCGGCGCGGTGACCGGCGCGAGTTCCTGCCCGGCGCGGTCGAGATGACACCACCGGCCGGCGGCCTCGACGACAAGCTGCTCAGCGAGATCGACCACCTGGCGGTCTGCGTGCCGCCGGGGCAGCTCGACGGGACCGTCCGGCACTACCGGGAGGTGTTCGGGTTCGCGGAGATCTTCGAGGAACACATCGAGGTCGCCGGGCAGGCGATGAACTCCAAGGTGGTGCAGAGCGCCTCCGGGCGGGTCACGCTGGTGCTGCTGGAGCCGGACCCGACGCACCGGCCCGGGCAGATCGACGCGTTCCTCGACCAGCACGCCGGCGCCGGGGTGCAGCACCTCGGGCTGCGCACCGACGACATCGTCACCGCGGTCGGCGCCCTCGCCGGCCGGGGCGTGCGTTTCGCCGGCACCCCGGGCAGCTACTACGACGCGCTGGAAGCGCGGGTCGGCCCGGTGGACGCCCCGCTGGACCGGCTGCGCGAGCTCGGCGTGCTGGTCGACCGCGACCACGGCGGGCAGCTGCTGCAAATCTTCACCGAGTCCATGCACGTGCGCCGGACGCTCTTCCTGGAACTGATCGAGCGGCGCGGGGCACGGACCTTCGGCAGCGGCAACATCAAGGCGCTGTACGAGGCCAAGGAACGGGAACTGGCCGCCGCGGCGGCCGCACCGCAGGGGGTGACGGCATGACCACGACCGAGTTCGACCCGACACTGACCGCCGAGGAGGAGGCGCTGCTGCCCTCCGACGACGACGTGCGCTTCTACGCCGAGCACGGCTGGTACCTGTCGAAGAAGCTGCTCACCGACGCCGAGGTGGACGCCCTCGCCGCGGCCGCCGAGCGCTACTACGCCGGTGAGCGGGACCGCCGCCTGCCGGTCCGCCCACCGAAGCTCGCCTACTGGGAACCGGCGCAGGGCCCGGTGCAGCGGCACAACGACTACGTCCACCACGAGCACGACGGGCTCGGGGCGATCCTGCGCAAACCGCTGATCGGCGCGGTCGCCGCGCGGCTCGCGCGGGCCGAGGAGATCCGTGTCTTCCAGGCCACGCTGATCCACAAGCCGCCCCGCTCCGGCGAGCCCACCAACATCGTGCCCTGGCACTTCGACAAGCACTACTGGGCGTCCTCGTCGTCGGAGAAGATGCTCACCGCCTTCATCCCGTTCCACGACTGCGGCGAGGAGATGGGCACCATCACCATGGTCGACGGCTCGCACCGCTGGCGTGAGGTGGGCGCCGACGACACCGTGGTACGGCACTTCGCCGAGCGCGACCGCGACCAGCTGGAGCAGATGCTGGCCCGCAACGCCGCCCACAACGGCGCCGAGATCCGCAAGGTGCCGATGGTGATCCCCAAAGGGCACATGAGCTTCCACCACTGCCGCACCTACCACGGCAGCGGCGCCAACGTCAGCGGCCGTCCCCGACAGGCGGTCTCGCTGCACCTGCAGGACGGCGACAACGCCTGGCGGGAGTTCCGGCTCTCCGACGGCACGCTCGCCTCGTACAACCACGACGTGCTGGTCCGCCGCACCCACGACGGGCGGCCGGACTACGCGGACCCCGAATACTGCCCGGTCATCTGGCGCCACCGCGCCCAGCAGGGAGGCTGACATGTCACGGTACGACTGGGGTAGGACGCACCCGGGCATCGAGCGGCTGGAGCAGGCGGTGAGCGACCGCCGCGACGTGGTGGTCAAGCACCCGCTCTACGCCAACCTGGACACCCACGAGGCGCTGGTCACCTTCATGGAGCACCACGTCTTCGCGGTCTGGGACTTCATGTCCCTGCTCACGTCGTTGCAGCGGCAGCTCACCTGCGTCACCGTGCCGTGGATCCCCACCGGCCCGACCGGCAGCCGGCGGCTGATCAACGACATCGTGATGGTGGAGGAGAGCGACGAGCTCGGCGACGGCTACACCAGCCACTTCGAGCTGTACGTGCAGGGCATGCGGGAGGCCGGCGCCGACACCACCGCAGTGGACACGCTGATCGGTCTGCTCCGCGACGGCGCCGCGGTGACCGACGCCCTGGTCGCCGCCGGCGTGCCGGCCCCGTCGGCGCGGTTCGCCGCCACCACCTGGCGGATCATCGACGCCACCCCGGTGCACTGCCAGGCGGCCGCCTTCGCCTTCGGCCGGGAGGACCTGATCCCGGACATGTTCGCCCAGGTCGTCGCGGTCAACGAGCGCAGCCGGCGGCTGCACACGTTCGTCGACTACCTCGAACGGCACATCGAGGTCGACGGCGAGCAGCACACCCCGATGGCGATGCAGATGCTCGCCGACCTCTGCGGCGACGACGACGTGAAGTGGCAGGAGTGCGCCGACACGGTCAACACGGCGCTCGCCGCGCGGGCGCGGCTCTGGGACGACATCCTCGTCGCGATCAAGGAGGGCCGCGTAGGGTGACCGACGCCGACCCGGTCCGGCTCTATCGGACGGTACGGCTGATCCGCCGGTTCGAGGAGCGGGCGATCGAGCTCGTCCGCTCCGGGCACATCGTCGGCGGCATCCACCCGTACCTCGGTCAGGAGGGGATCGCCGCCGGAGTGTGCGCGGCACTGCGCGCCGACGACGTGGTGGCCGGCACCCACCGCGGGCACGGGCACGTGCTCGCCAAGGGTGCCGACCCGGCCCGGATGCTCGCCGAGCTCTGCGGCCGGGCCACCGGCCTCAACGCCGGCCGGGGCGGCTCGATGCACGCCGCCGACCTCGGCGTCGGGGTGCTCGGCGCCAACGCCATCGTCGGCGCGTCCGGGGCGATCATCACCGGGGCGGTCTGGGCGCGGCGGCGCCTCGGCGCCGACGCCGTCGGGGTGAGCTTCTTCGGCGACGGCGCGGTCAACGAGGGGATGCTCCTGGAGGCGTTCAACCTCGCCGCGCTCTGGCGGGTGCCGGTGCTGTTCGTCTGCGAGAACAACGGCTACGCCACCACCATGCCGGTCGCCGCGGCGGTGGCCGGCAGCATCCCCGGCCGGGCCGAGGCGTTCGGCATGACCGCCACCGTCGTCGACGGCCAGGACCCGGAGGAGGTCCACGCGGTCACGGCAGCCGCCGTCGCCCGGATGCGCGCCGGCGGCGGCCCCGAGCTGGTCGAGGCGCGCACCTACCGGTTCGACGCCCACCACACCTTCGAGCACGCGGTACGCCTGGACTACCGCCCGCCGGAGGAGGTGGCCCGGGGTCGGTCCCGGGACCCGGTGGCGATCCAGGGGGCGCGGCTGCCCGACGCGCGGCGGGTCGCGGTGGACGCCGAGGTCGAGGCGACCCTCACCGCGGCGGTCGAGTTCGCCCTGGCCAGCCCCGAACCCGACCCGGTCGACGCCCTCGCGTACCTGTACGCGAGCGGGCTCACCGCCCGCACCGGAGGTGGCTGACATGCCCAGGCTCTCCTACCGCCGCGCGCTGACCCGGGCGCTCGCCGACGAGTTGGCCCGCGACGAGCGTGTGTTCCTGCTCGGCGAGGACATCCGGGTGGCCGCCGCGAACGTCACCTCCGGCCTGGTCAAACGGTTCGGGCCGGAGCGGGTGCGCGACACCCCGCTGTCGGAGCAGGCGTTCACCAGCTTCGCCACCGGCGCGGCCCTGGCCGGGATGCGACCGGTGATCGAGTTCCAGATCCCGTCGCTGCTCTTCCTGGTCTTCGAGCAGATCGTCAACCACGCGCACAAGTTCCCGCTGATGACCGGCGGGCAGTGCGCGGTGCCGGTCACCTACCTGGTGCCCGGCTCGGGGTCCCGCAAAGGCTGGGCGGGCCAGCACTCCGACCACCCGTACAGCCTCTTCGCGCACGCCGGGGTTACCACGGTGGTGCCGGCAACCCCGGCCGACGCGTACGGGCTGCTGGTCTCCGCGGTGCGCTGCGACGACCCGGTGGTGCTCTTCGCCCCGGCCGGGGCGCTGGACGTGCGGGAGGACGTGGACGCCGCCGCGCTCGTCCCGGTGCCGCTGGGTCGGGCCCGGGTGCACCGGCCCGGCGACGACGTGACCGTGGTCGCGGTGGGGCATCTGGTGCACGACGCGCTCGCGGTCGCCGAGGAACTGGCCGACCAGGTGTCGGTGGAGGTGTTCGACCCGCGCACGCTGTACCCGTTCGACTGGGACTCGCTCGTCGAGTCGGTGGCCCGCACCGGGCGGCTGGTGGTCGTCGACGACGCCAACCGCTCCTGCGGCGTCGCCGGGGAGGTGATCGCGACCGTGGTGGAACGGGTGCCGCTGGTCGCACCGCCGCGCCGGGTCACCCGCCCGGACGGCGCGGTGCTGCCCTTCGCGCCCGCCCTGGACCGGGCCGTGCAGCCCGGCCGGGACCAGTTGCTGGCCGCCATCCACCACGTGATGAAGGACGGATAGATGATCGACGCAGACTTCCGCTGGCCCTCCGCCGCGCGGGCCTGGCTCGACCTGCCCGCGCCGATCCGCACCGCCATGGTGGCCGCCGGCGCGGCCAGTTGGCGGGAGATCTTCGACGGGCGGGCCACGTACAACAAGCAGTGGCGGCTGGCCCGGCCGCCGGTGATGGACGAGACCTCCCTCGGCGTGCTCAACGCCGTCTGCGACCGGCTCGCCCAGCTCATCTTCGAGGCGTGCCGGCGGCGGGCCGGCACGGCGGGGGAGCTGCGCCGGCTGCTCGGGGTCGCCGAGGGCGACACCCGGCTGCTCGACGACGCCGAGCCGCTGACCGGGGCGCTGCTCGCGGCGTTCCGCCCGGACGTGCTGCTCTCCGGCGGGGTACCCCAGGTCGTGGAGTACAACATCGACAGCAGCCTCGGTGGGGCGTTCGACGCGGACACCACCGTGCGCCGCTTCGTCGAGGTCTACCGGCGGCACGGACTGACCGACCGGATCCGGCTGGAGCCGGCGCCATCGGCGGTGGACCGCCGCTTCGCCGCGGTCCGGGCCGGGCTCGGACTGCCCGACGGCGCCCGGGTGGCCATGCTGATCGACTTCGACGCCGAGTACCCCGGGCTGGACGACCCGGAACGCTTCTTCGCGGTGCTCTCCCCGGTGGTCGAGCGGGCCGCCGCCTTCGGCATGGACCTGGTCATCGCGCCGGTGGCCGACCTGACCCGGGACGGGCGGGGGCGGCTGGTCGCCCGGGGCGCGCCGGTCGACGGGGTGTTCCGGCTCTTCGTGCCGAACCGGGTCACCCCGAGCGCCGGGGTCGACGCCCTGGAGGCCGCGCTGGCGGCGGGCGCGGTGCCGATGTGGGTGTCGGCGGCGGCCTGGCTGCTGGCCAACAAGACGGTCTTCGCCTGGCTCTGGGACGACGTCGACGGGCTGCCGGCGGCGGACCGGGACCTGGTCCAGCGGTACGTGCCGCGTACCTGGGTGCTCACCGCCGGGCTGTTGGAGCGGGCGGTCGCCGAGCAGCGCGACCTGGTCGCCAAGCCGGCCGACGGCTCGGCCGGGGTGGACGTGCTGATCGGCCGGGAGCTGGACGCGGACGGCTGGCGGGACGGGGTGCGGCGGGCCGCCGAGCGGGGCGGCTTCATCCTCCAGCGGTACGTGCCCGCCGACAGCGTGCCGCTGGACTTCGTGCACATCGAGAGCGGCGAGACGGTCAGCGCGGACGTGCCGTACAGCATCGCCCCCTACCTGTTCGGCCGTCGGCCGGCCGGCGCCTGCATCCGCACCGGCTTCCCCGGCTGCGACGGGGTGCTCAACCTGGCCCGCGGTGTCCTGCTCTCCGGCCTCCTCGTCGTCGACCCGCCCCCGACCGCCCGGTGATCAAGGAGTGTGCGTCACGCTCCCCGGCGGCTCGTGCCGGCACTTGGTGATCAACCCAGGTGCTGCCGGGTCGCCGTGAGGTGGGCGGCGAGGCGGCGGAGGGTTTCGGCGGTGGCGATGGCGTCGCTGCGAGCGCTGCCGTGCCGGCCGTCGCTGCTGTAGATCGACGCGTCGGCGGTGAGCGGGTGGTCGGTGAGCTGGACGTGCAGGGTGCCGAGGCGTTCGGCGAGGGCGCCGGTGTGCGCGGAGAGCCGGCGCATCCGCTCGCCGATGCCGGCGCGCAGCGGCTCGGGCACCGCCGGGCTGTGCGAGACGTCGAACATGCCCACGGTGATCACGTCCGCCCCGGCCGCCCGCAACGCGCTGATCATCGCGGTCAGCTCGGCGTCCACCGCCTCGGCGTCGTACGCCGGCCGGAACGCGTCGTTGCCGCCGCACACCACCAGCGCCAGGTCCGGGCGGAACGCCAGCGCCGGGGCCAGCTGGGTGGCGCGCACCTCGTGCGCCCGCAACCCCCGCCGCCCCAGGTTCAGGTACGCCAGGTCGGGCCGGACGGCGCGCAGCTCCGCGGCGATCCGGTCGGCCCACTGCACGTCGGGGTAGCCGTCGACCGGCTCGCACAGCCCTTCGGCCACGCTGTCGCCGAGCACCACGAAGCGGCGCCACGGATGGTCGTGCAGCAGCTCCGCGCTCTCCCCGGCGCGCAGGCACCACGGATCCGTCGATTCGGTGAGCCTCGATGCCATGCCCGGCACGCTAGCCGACGCCGCGCACCCCGGCCAGCGGCTGTTCCGGCAGGGCCACCTCGGCCAGGTACACGCAGGTGCGCCCCTCGTGGGAGGAGTAGTAGCTGACCCACAGCCGCTCGTCGTGCCAGACCAGGCCCGGGTAGCTGCAGTCACCGCCGGAGGGCAGCGCCACCAGCTCGGTGAGCCGGCCCGGCTCGGGGTCGACCGCGCAGACCGCCGTGCGTACGCCGCCGTCGTGCCGGCGTACGCCGGCGACCAGCCGGCCGTCGGGGAGCCGGAGCAGAGCCGGGCCGCCGACCCGTACGCCGAGGTCGGTCCAGCGCCACTCCCGGTAGGGCGGGCGGGCCCGGCCGAGCTGGGCGGTGGCCGCATCCCGGTCCCGGCGCAGCAGGCAGGTGGCGGTCCCGTCCGGGTCGAAGACCAGCCCCGACTCGTTCGGGTACCCGCCGAGGAAGAGCGTCTCCACCACCGGGTGCAGGTCGACGCCGTCGGCGCTGCGGTAGAGCCGGACGAACCGCGGCTCCCGGGTGGCGTAGCCGACCCCGTACATCGCGCCGGCGTGCCAGGTTGCCTGCCAGACCCAGATGCCCGGCTCGCCGACCGGGGTGGGCTCGCCCCAGCGGTGCCCGTCGTCGGAGAGCCAGGTGACCGTCCGGAACTCCTTCGGCGCCGCTCCGGTGACCGCCGCGGCGAGCAGTTGCAGCCGGCCGTCCGGCCGGGCCACGAAACGCGGGTCACGCAGGTCGGTCGCGGGTCGGGCGAGCACCGCGGCGGAGGTCCACGAGCGACCGTCGGCGGAGCTGAGCAACCGGATCACCCCGTCGCCGGAGACATGCGACGCGCCCTCCCGGAAGGCGCAGAACCAACCGTCGCGGTGCCGGACCAGGTCGGTGAAGGCGCTGTGCGGTGCGCTGTCACCGATCCGGCGTACCGCCGTGACCTCGGCGGCCGCCGGGCGGCTGGTCGGTGCCGGCGTCATCAGCGGCCTCCTCGGGCGGGCCGGGCGTCATCGATCGCGTCCCCGCTGCCCGGCACGAACGGGGTGACCGGCTGGCCGGCGGCCTGCGTCGACGCTAGGCGGCCCGGTCGACGTGCGGGCGGCGGCCGGACGAACGGCGGGCGAACAAGCTCGCCGCGGGCCGTCACCTCGGCGGCCGGCAGCACCACGCTCGGCCTCACCTCCGGCGGCAGCGGCCCCTGCCGCACCAGCGGGCACCACCTTCTTCCAGCCGGTGACGGAGGCGCTCAGCAAGTACCGCGTCTCGGTGTTGAGGCACCCCTTCGTGGTTCCCCGGTGGTCCCGCCGGGAGCCACGGCGCGTCCCGGCATCATGACGGCATGGTGCAGGTGGCGGTCTGCGGGCCGGCGGTCGCGACGGAGCGGGAGACCGCGCACGCCCGCCGGGTGGGGGAACTGCTCGCCGAGCGCGGGGCGACGGTGCTCTGCGGCGGTGGCGGCGGGGTGATGGCCGCGGCGGCCGCGGGCGCCCGCTCCCGCGGCGGTCTGGTCATCGGCGTACGCCCCGACGACGGCAGCGACCCCGGCCCGGCCGCCGATGTCTCGGCCACGGTGGTCACCAACATGGGGCAGGCCCGCAACGCGATCCTGGTGTGGAGCGCCGACGCGGTCATCGCGATCGGCGGCTCCTGGGGAACCCTCAGCGAGGTGGCCCTGGCGATGCGGCGCGGCGCTGTCCCGGTGGTGCTGCTCGGGGGTTGGCGGGTCCTCGACGCCGACGGCGCCCCGGTCACCGGTCCGGTGCCGGCCGCCACCGCCGAAGAGGCCGTCCGCGCGGCCCTGCCGGCCTGACCTCGCCGGGCGGTACCCCCGCGGGTCAACGTCGCGGGGGTCATGCCTGACCGGTCCGGCCGCCGGTGACGCGCCGGTCAGGATACCGGTCGGCGGGTCTTCGAGACCATCGGCCGCGAGCCTCCGATGGGCGACTGCCCGGCCCGGTAGCTGGCGGCGAGACGCTTCGGCGCGCGGGCGTACCACGCCTCGACCACGAGTTCGGTCAGCTCCTCGGTGCTGATCCGGTCGAGCCGGACCAGCACCGCCGGGTAGCCGTCGAAGTGCGGGGTGGTGAAGTAGACCGTCGGGTCGTCGGCGAGCAGCGCCTCCTTCGCGCCGACGTCCGGCACCTGCGCGCCGAGGACCGGGCCGTCGGGCGCCGCCGTGCCGAGCGCGTCGAGGTCGGCCCGGCGCAGCGGCCGCTCCCAGACGAACGCCTTGCCCCGCACCTTCCACGCCGGCAGCCCCTGATAGGAGGGTTCCTCGCTCGTCTCCGGCAGCCCCAGCGCGATCCGCCGCACCTCATCCCAACTGGCCACCCCCCGACCCTACGCGCTCCCGCGCAC
>NZ_POUB01000007.1 GCF_003236335.1 Micromonospora deserti | reverse complement strand
CACCCACTCCCGCCGCCACCAGCCGCGGCGCCGCTCATCGAGGAAGGTCCGGATCAGGATCTGGCGCACGTATGCGTCGAGCACCTCGTGCCGGGAGACCCGGTTCCAGACCAGGTAGAGCTTCGTGAACGCGGTCTGGACCAGGTCCTCCGCCCGGTGCCAGTCGCCGCAGAGCAGGTACGCGGTGCCGCGCATCGCGTCCGCCCTTGCCGCGAAATACTCCGCGAACGCCGCGTCGCGATCGCCCATCCAAGCCTCCGATCCCCCGATTCGAGATAGTCACGCGGGGTCCGGCTCCGAGGGTTGCTCCTCGCAGCGAAATCGTCGTGGTGCCACGCTCGCGCCGGCTCGCGGAGCAGACCGCACCGCACTCGGACCGGTCGCGGTCGTCCTCGCCGGGACGGTCCTCGGCCCGGCCAGCCAGGTCGCGCTGCTGCTCAAGCAGGCCGCCGCCCTGCGCGCCGCCGGCGGCCGGGCCGACACGCTGCTGCGCGCCCCGGCGGCGGTCACCGACCCGGCCCGACCCGCGCCAGCACCCGCCCGCGGCGAGGTGGTCTTCGAGGTCCCTGACCGATCGACGGCTCGCGCCGCTCGTCCACCTCGCTGATGACCTAGGCGGACCAGCTGGGCGCGGAGGTGACGCAACCGGACTTGAGAGCGGCGACAGCACCTGCTAACTTTTGTTGGCATGTGCAGGGTTCGGTTATGAGCAGGGCTGCTCCGACCGGCGATGACCTGGTGCGGGTGCTGGCCACGTTGGCCAACCCGCACCGGCTGCGGGTCGTCGCGGCGCTGGTGCGCGAGCGCAACTACGTGAGCCGGCTGGCGCGCGAGTTGGGCATCAGCCGGGCGCTGCTGCAGGTCCATCTACGGAAGCTGGAGACGGCTGGACTGGTGTCGGCACACCTGGAGCTGTCCGAGGACGGGAAAGCAATGAAGTTTTACGAGGTGAACCAGTTCGTGTTCACGCTCACGCCAGAGTCGATAGCGGTCGCGGCACAGACGCTGGCCGTCCCGGACCTGGTGGAGCGAGACGGTGAGGAGGGGTCCCGCTCGTGAGCGGACAGGATTGGACGGAAGTTGTCGGGGCGATCGGCCTCATCGCGCTGATCACCACCGTGATCTCGGTGACCATCGTGCAGTTGGGCGCGACCTGGCGGGCGAAGGCGGCCTTGGCGCGCGAGGCCGAGTACCGCCAACTCACTGAGGCCGTGGTGCAAACGCAGGAGGTTACCGAGCGCCGGCTGGCCGACCTCGGCGAGCGCTTCGGGACGATGCAGGCCCGGCTGGCCGAGATCGAACGGGTGCTGAAGCAGGTCGAGTAGGCCGAGGTAGGTCCTGGGCCGCCGAGCGGCAACTCGACGGCCCAGGCGAGGAAGAAGCACACCTCGCCCGAGGCGAGTTTTGATCCCCATGCTCCTTCGCGGAAAGGACAGCATTTCATGCTGCGCACAGGCAAGTCGGCCGGCGGCGACCCAGGCGCCGGGCCGCCGGGGTCACCGCCTCTCGGCGACCGGGACAGGGAAACCAAGCGGACGGTGATCGAGCGGGCCGCCGGCTGGTCGGTGCGGCACCCGGTGCTGGCGATTGTCGGCTGGTTCACGCTGGTTGCGGTGGCGGTGCTCGCCAGCGCGCTGCTGCCCGGCGAGCAGGCACGCTCCACCGATCCGGGCGAGTCCGGACGTGCGCAGCGCGTGCTGCGGCAACAGCAGGGCCTCGTGCCGGTCCGCGAGAGCGTACTGATCCAGGCACGTCAGTCCGGCGGGCAGCGCGTGAGCGACGATCCGGCCTTGCGTGCGGCCGTAAAAGACCTCGTCACGTCGTTGCGGCGCACCGGTGCGGTCACCGACGTCCGGTCACCCTTGGAACCCGACGGGCAATCTCTGGTGTCCGCGGACGGACACTCGGGCCTGGTCACCTTCCACGTAGCGGGCACGGTCGACGAGGTGAGGCCCAACTACGACGCCGCCGTCCGAGCGGTCGATGCGGTCGCCGGCCGCCACCCGCAGGCGAGGTTGGCCCAGGCGGGCGACCGAAGCCTCGCGGTCGCGGTCGATCAGGGCATCAAGGACGACTTCAAGCGTGCAGAGTTCATCTCGCTGCCGCTGACCGTGGTGATTCTGCTGGTGGTGTTCGGCTCTCTGGTCGCAGCCGGGATCCCGCTACTGCTCGCGTTGAGTACCGTCGCCGGCACGTTCGGGCTCCTCCAGGTTGTTGCCCACTGGGTACCGATCAACAGCGCCACGTCGTCGATGGTGCTGCTGATCGGCGTCGCGGTGGGTATCGACTACTCGCTGTTCTATCTGCGCCGGGCGCGGGAGGAACGCGCCACGGGACGCGACATCGTCGAGGCGCTGCGCATCACGGCCCGCACATCGGGGCACGCCGTGGTGATCTCCGGCCTGACTGTGATGCTTTGCCTCGCCGGCCTGCTGTTCACCGGGCTGGACAACTTCCGGGGGCTGACGGTTGGCGCGGTGCTGGTGGTCGGTCTGGCGATGACCGGTTCGGTGACCGTACTGCCGGCGCTGCTGGCCGTCCTCGGCCACCGCGTCGACAGCGGCCGCATCCCCTGGCTGAGCCGACGCCGCACCGCGGCAGCCGATTCCCTCCTCTGGTCCGCGGTCGCGCACGCCGTCGTCCGACGTCCGCTGCTGTGGGGTGGGACGGCGACGTTAGCGCTGGTCATGATGGCGCTGCCCGCGTTCGGCATGCGTCTGCAGGACGCCGCGGTCACCGACAGCCTGCCGCGCAGTGTTCCCACTGTCGATGCCGCGATCCGGATGCAGCAGGCGTTCCCGGGCGCGGCCAGCCCGGCGCGGGTCGTGATCTGGAACAGCAACGGCGAGGACGCCGACAACCCCGCCGTGCAGACCGCGATCGACAACCTGCGCTCTCGTGTCCTGACGAGTGGCGGCATGCTCGCCGAACCCGTCGCGGTTGTCAAGGTCGACCGGGTACTCGTCATGCGGATTCCCATGGCCGGCTCGGGCACCGACGCCACCTCCAACCAGGCCCTGCAGACGCTACGAGACGACGTCCTGCCCGCCACCCTCGGCGAGATCGACGACATTGACTACGCAGTGACCGGCCGGACAGCGATCGCCTACGACTTCGCCACGACGCTGAACAGCCGCACCCCCACGGTGTTCGCCTTCGTGCTCGCCCTGGCGTTCGTCCTGCTCGTCGTCGCCTTCAGGTCCCTGGCCGTCCCGTTCGTGTCAGTCGCGTTGAACCTGCTGTCCATCGGCGCCGCATACGGCGTACTGACCTGGGTGTTCCAGGACGGGCACCTCGCCTCCGTGCTCGGCTTCACCCCGTACGGCGGGGTGGTCGGCTGGCTACCGCTGTTCATGTTCGTCATACTGTTCGGCCTCAGCATGGACTACCACATCTTCATCCTCAGCCGCATCCGCGAACGCTGGACCGCCGGGGCCAATCCCCGCGACGCGATCATCGGCGGTATCGCCAGCAGCGCCGGCGTCGTCACCAGCGCCGCCGTCATCATGACCGCCGTATTCACCATCTTCATCACCCTCAGCGCCATCGAGTACAAGATGCTCGGGGTCGGCATGGCCGTCGCCGTCATCATCGACGCCACCATCGTGCGTGGGGTCCTGCTCCCGGCCGCCATGGCACTGCTGGGCGCCCGTACCTGGACACTGCCGCGTTGGCCGCACCGGCCCCCCGGCAGACTTCAGCGGACAGGCGCCGACTACCGGCACACGCCCCAGCCGACCGCGCTGGAGCCCACACGCTAAACAACCGCTCCCAACCCGATGGAATGCGCCGGTCCGCGGGACCGGCGCACCCCATCACTCTGGCACGCCCCGGCACGTCACATCAGGCCGCCGTTATCAACCAAGGTGCTGCCCCACATCCCGGAAGTGTGGTGGCGTCGCGGTAGGCGGCGACGGTATGCACCCTGGCTCGGCGTTTGGTTCGTGATCCGGTCGGTAAGGACGCCTGCCGGACCGGGGCGAACGTGTTTGCCGGCTGCCGGGCGGGGAAGCCCGCCGCCGTGACCGACACAGACATCTCCACCGGTCAGAACCAGGAAAGGGTAGGTGGCGCGACAGGACACCGTTCGGGCGCCGCTGGTCCGCCGGCTAGCCCGGCAAATGGCCGCGATGGTCGGGCGACGTGCGGCGGTGGCCGGTGACCTGGGAGTCGCCGGGCCGGCTGTGGCTGCTGGCGGTTGTTGCGGCCCTCGCCGTGGCATACCTGGTGGCGCAGCGGCGACGCGGCCGGTACGCGACCAGGTTCACCACGATGCGACTACTCGATCGGGTGGCACCGCACCGGCCGGGATGGCGCCGCCACGTGCCGGTCGGGCTGCTCTTGGTGATGCTGGGGCTGCTGGTGGTCGGGTTCAGCCGGCCGACCGCCGAGGTGCGCGTGCCCAAGGAGCGGGCCACTGTCATGATCGCCGTGGACGTGTCCACCTCGATGCTCGCCGCCGACGTCGAGACCGACCGGCTCAGCGCCGCCAGGGCCGCAGCCCACGACTTCGCCGACGACCTGCCGGACAGCTTCAACCTCGGGCTGGTCGCCTTCGCCGGCAGCGCCGCCGTGCGGCTGCCTCCCAGCACCGACCGGGCGGCCTTGCACGCCGCCATCGACAGGCTTGGCGAGGGCAGCACCGGCGTGCAGGGCACCGCGATCGGCGACGCCATCGAGACCAGCCTGCAGGCGGTGAACGAGTTCGACGCCGCCGAGGCCAGGGATCCCCCGCCCGGGCGAATCGTGCTGCTCTCCGACGGCGCCAACACCGCCGGACTCGACCCGCGCGAAGCCGCGGCACACGCGGTCGCGGCCAAGATCCCCGTGCACACCATCGTGTTCGGCACAGTGCATGGCACCATCGACGTCGGCGGTCGGGCGGTGCGCGTGCCGGCGGACGGGCAGACTCTGCAGTCGGTAGCCAAGGAGACCGGCGGAAAGTTCCACGAGGCGGCCAACGTCGAGGAACTGCGCGACGTCTATGAGAACATCGGCAGCTCCGTGGGCTACCGGCTCCAACGGCAGGACATCTCCGCCCGGTTCATCGGCTGGGGCCTGCTGGTCGCGTTGGCCGCCGCCGCCACGTCCATGCTGTGGTTCGCCCGTATGCCCTGACCGGCTCCGGCGCGGCGCCGACCGGCGGGTGACCGGTCATACCCATGGTGGTCAGCCGGCGGCTGGGCGCATGGCGATGGCTTGCAGGAACACGTCACCGATCGTCGCCGGGTCCTGGGCGACGAGAACGCCGCCGCCAGTCACCTTTGTGATCTTGGTCAGCTCGGCACGGTTCACCGCGTCGCCTATTCCCAGGACGATCAGCTGGACGGGCCGGGTATCGTCGCGCAACTCGGCCAGTCGGTCCGTCAACTCCGGCAGCGATATGCCGTCCGGATCGTCGTTGCCGATGCCGTCCGTAAGGACCACCACCGAGTTCACCCGGCCGGGCTGCCAATCGGCCTGCACCTGCTGATAGGCGGCCAGGACCGTGTCGTAGAGGCCGGTGTCACCGCGCGGCTTCGGCTGGATCTGGGCCAGGGCATCGACCAGGCGTTTGCGATTGGTCGACAAGGACTCGATGGGTGCCAGCTGCCGGTAGTCCTTGTCGCCGTCGAGGTGGGTGGAGAAGATCCACAGGCCGACAGCCCAGTCGTCGTTGAACAGGCTCAGACCTCGCCGGGCCGCCTCCAGCGTCACCTGCATCCGCGTGGCGTTACCCGCAGTCGGCACCGTCCCGTTCATCGTGCCCGATACGTCGACCACCGCGAGCATCCGCGCCGGCGCCACCACCGCCGACCACGAGGACAAGGCGCGCTGCACCACCGCCGGGCTCACCCCGTCAGCCGATCCCGCACCATGACCGTCCGTCGGCGCGCCGCGGGGGGTGGTGAATCCCGGTCCGGCAGCGCCGTCGGGTAGCCGCAGGCCCAGCGGGCCGAGGAGGTTACGGAACGCCGGGGCGTCCAGCGCCCGGTGCACGGTCTCGGCGGCGGCGACACGCGCGGGATCCAGGCCGGGCATCACCGCGAAGGGGTAGTCCAGCGGCACCGGCGCGGGCCGGACCTGAACCGCCACCAACGGGACCGGCGGCTTGGCGGCGTTGTAGGCGATCACGTCCTGCTCGGACAGCACCGCCAGACCCACCGCCGTGGCGAGCGTCGTCGGGTCGCTCGCCCGCGGAAACCGCGCCGTCAGGTCCTCCCGTACCTCTGAACGGCCGATCGCGAGGGTACGCAATGCCGCGGTCGTAAGCTGCGGTTCCGCTGATCCCGTCGCCGTGGTCAGGGCCAGCAGCGCGGACAGGCCAGCGACGTCCCGAGTTGGCTCGACAATGCCGGCGTTCACGCCGACACCGGAGGTGACCTGCGACAGGAGCGACCGCCACGTCAACTGCGTGTCCGTCCACCCGAGCCTGGCCGCGACCGGTTCCGGCGCGGCGACCACAACCGGACTGCTGGCGATCGACGTCCCGTCGCTCGGCACGAACGCGGGGGCGGCCGATGTCAGCCGTGACAGCCAGATCGAGGAATCAGGGATCCAGACATCCGGGTCAGGCGTGGCGCCGTTGGCCCGGCCCACTCCGGCCAGATTCGCCCCGTGTCGAGCGGAGATCACCGCGGCCACGTCCACCGGACTGACCGCGTTCACCGACACCCGCACACAGGCGCCGCCGCCGCCGCCATGCTCCAGTGCGGCGACCGTGGACCGCACCGCTGGCGCGACCTCGGGCGCGGCGGCCACCGTCAACGCCGTCTCAGTGGCGCATCCTGCTGCAGCCATCTGCCTGAGCCCGAAAGCAACGCCGCTCAGCACGACGATCACGGCGACGGCGGCAGCGACAGAACTGCCACGAGACGAACGGCGGCGATAACGGTGGCGGCCCGGCACGGTCAACATCCTGACTACTCACCACGCGCGGCGATAGGTCCTTTCGGTCGATTCTGCGACTTTCACACCCCTGCCGCGCCCCGGTCACAGACCAAAGACGCCCATACTCGACAGGATCGTCACCGACCGTACTGCCACGAGCATCGACCGCGACGGAGGCTGATGATGCCGAGCGACAAACATGCCCGGATTCTCCCGCGACGCCCGGCCGCCCGTCCTGCCAGATAGGAACAGGCCGGGTCAGGGATCGGTGCCACTGTGGCACGAGCGGACGCACTCCACCCGCACCGCGTCGATCCGCGACTGACCGCCGCAACGTAGCGCCCTGATGGGCCCTTCCACGCTTCCCGAGAAGCCGAGGCACGCGCCTTGGTCGGGCGGTCGTCGCCCTGGGGTGGGGGTGATCGACGACGGCCGGTGGTAGTGGTCGGGCCGAGCGGGCGGTCAGCCCGGCGGCGACGGACGGCGCGGACGTCGACGCCAGAAGACGGTGTCGGAGATGGCCACGCCGGCCAGGATCACGTTCATGATCAGCGTAATCAGCATCGGATCCAGCGGCATCGCCAGCGGGGTGACGGTGGCGATCAGTAGCAGGCCGACGATCCGTGAGCCGGCCACTCTGTTGAACGTCAGCTTGTCGAAGCCCGCTCTCCCGATCAGGAACAGGATCAGCCCGCCGGCGATCACGACGGCCCAGACCGTTCTGGTCTGCCCCGTCGGGTTGGTGACGATGACCTCCTCGCTGGCCGAGTTGACGACGAGACCGGCGACCATCACCAGATGCCAGTACGCCAGGGACCGGCTGTAGCGCCCGGGGCTGCGGCTGGAGGCGATGCTGGCCGGCAGCAGCTCACCGGCGTGGTAGAAGTAGATCCGCCAGGTCAGGATCGCCGTCCAGAAGGTGATGACGAGCGCCGCGACCCGCTCGGCAACAAAGTCGAGCTGGTTGAACTTGAGACCCGCCGCCAGGATCTTGTCGGCGATCGCGATGATCATGAACTGGTGGAACCGCTCGGCCAGATGGCTCGCCGACGCCGTCAGCCCCTTGCCGTGCGCGTGGTAGGACGGCAGCCGGAACTCGTGGGACGCGTCAACGATCAATCCCAACGACCAGAGGACCAGTTGCGGCGTGCCGCCAAGGACCGCACCCGCCAGCCAGAACACCCCTGACGCGCAGGACCAGACCAGCATCCGGCCGGCACCCAGTGCCGCGCGCTGAGAGGGCAGGGCGACCAGGACGAAGAGCCCCCGGCCCACCTGGATGGCGACGTACATGGCGGCGAACAGGACGCTTTGCTGCCCGAACGCCTCGGGTACCGCGAGCACCATCAGCAGGCCAGCAAGCATGATCATCACGATCAGGAACTGGACACTCGCCCGATCGGCGTCGAGCCGTCCCGACGTCCACGTGGTGAAGATCCAGATCCACCAGAAGGCGGCCAGCATCAGGCCGACCTGCCACGCTCCCGCCCAGGTCAGGTCGCTGAACAGCGTGTCGGAGAGCCGGACCACCGCGAACACGAACACGACGTCGAACAGCAGCTCGACATAGGTGGCGCGATGCGGACGGTCGGGGTCGCGCAGCAGATCTTCAGCCTGACCCGTGGTCATCGACGACCCGCTCGCATTCCTTCTCCCTCGCCGAGGTGGGATAATTCTCCCATATCGGACTAAGGCGAGCCCGTTGGGCACCGCCTTCGCAGAGGAACCTTCCGACTTCCGTGCCCGGCGCCGCACGCGATGTGGTGATGGGTGACGACCATCAGCGCGGCGAGCAGCCGCATCCCACCACCTGCTCTGCCCGAGCGTTCGGGCTCGCCGTCCGCCGGACCCGCCGCCGGCCGCGCGCCCGCGGATGCCCCGAGGCGCCGGTCCGCCAACGCCAACTGCTGTACGGGGGGTGGACGGCGACTGGCTGGACGTGATGCTGGTTCGGTCCGAGCCGGCGAAACGTGCTGACGCGGACGCAGGTCGCCGAATCTGCGGCCTGACATGGACGGATCGGCGCACTCCGGGCTACGCCGGGCTGCCGCTCCTCAACCGGCGACCTGGACCGGCGCCGGCGCGGCACCGATGATCGACCGGTACCCTCCGTGCAGGTAGAGCAGTGGGGACTTGTGCGGGTTGAGCGGGCCGTAGGCCACCGCCTCCCCGATGACCACCGCGTGGTCGCCCTGGTCGGAGATGTCCCAGACCCGGCAGTCGAAGTAGGCGGTGCCGTCGCTGAACACCAGGCAGCCGGTGGCCGGTGCCCGGTGCACCCGCGACCCGGCGAAGGCCGCCGCCCCGGACGGCCGGCGTGCGTCGGCGAACCAACGGGCCGCGCCGCGTTGGTCAGCCGCCAGCACGGTAACCGCGAAGACGCCGGACGCGTACACCTGGCGCAGCAGCCGACACCGGTGTTTCAGGCAGGTCAGGACCAAGGTGGGGGACAGCGAGACGGTGGTGAACGAGTTCACCGTCATCGCCACCGGGATGTCGTCGAGCATGCTGCTGACGATGCCCACTCCGGTGGCGAACGCCCCGGCGGTCCGCCGGAACTCGACGCCCTGGTCCTGGCCCGCCATGTGTCAGTCCTCCTGCCCCCAGACCAGGCAGAACGGGTGCCCGGCCGGATCGGCGTAGACGCGGAATCCCCTGCTGCGGGTCCCGCCGCCGCGCAGCAGGGTGGCGCCGAGGCGGAGAACCTCCTGCTCGGCCACCCGGATGTCATCGACCTCGACGTCCAGGTGGACCTGCTGCGGGAACGCCGGATCCGGCCACTGTGGCGGCTGGTGGTCAGGCGCCCGCTGGAAGCTGAGCCGGGGGTGGCCGTCCGCACCCTTGAGGGTGACCCAGTACCCGTCGCTGTCCGCCCACTCCAGGCCCGTCAGCTCGACGTAGAACTCCGCCAGCTTGTCCGGGTCCGGGCAGTCCAGGACCACCGAGTGCAGTCGACCGATCATCCGACCCTCTCCTCCGCCGTCGTCGTGGCACCGCGCCACGTCACCACCGGGCTGTCAGTGAACGTACTCGCCGAAGGTGGTGAAGTAGTCGACGGCGCGCACCGGTGGACCAGTCTCCGTGGCCACCTGGAGCAGCACCACCCCCCGGTCGTCGCCGTCGGCGTGCGTGCCGCAGGCGACCGCCACCCCGCCGTACTCGGCCTTGACGATCCGGCCCGGGGTGCCGCCGTACGCCCGCGGCGGACGGGTGGCGGCTTTGACCCAGAGGCGCAGCCCGCGGTGGGTGGTCCAGGCGTTGACGAACGGGTCCGACTGCCCCCGGATCAGGTTGTAGATGACCGACGCCTTGTCCCGCCAGTCGATCCGGGTGTCCGCCACCCCGATCCGGTGGTAGAACGACGCGCCGGTGGTCGCTTGCGGCTCCCCCCGATCGCCCTGCCGGACCCGGTCCAGCGCGTGCAGGGTGACCGGTACGTACTCGTCGAGGAGCCGTTCCAGGACGTAGCCGGCGGTGTCGTGCGGGCCGATCTTGACACGGGCCCGGGCTATCACCGGCCCGGTGTCCAGTTCCTCGGCCATGTAGTGGACGGTGAGGCCGGTCTCCTCCTCGCCGTTGCGGATGGCCCAGTTCACCGCTCCGAACCCGGCGTACGCGGGCAGCAGCGCGTCGTGCGTGTTGATCGCGCCGCCCTCCGGAATCCGCAGCACCTCCACGGGTACCCGGGTGCGCCAGTTGGTGGAGACGATCACCTCGGGGGCGAGCCGCCGCAGCTCGTCGTGCAGCTCCGGCTCCCCGGCGGTGGCGGAGAAGCGCACCGGCAGCCCCAGCTCGGCCGCCGTCCGCTCGACGTCGGGCTCGCCGAGGCCGCTGAACTCCGCCCGGTGGGTCAGCACCAGCAGGACCTCGTGGTGCGGCGCGATGCCGCGCAGGACGGTCGCGCCGAGCTGGCCGTACCCGAGGAAGACGACCCTCATCGGTCGGCCGACCGGGACGTGCGGCCGGCCCGGAACCGCACCGTGTTGACCCGCAGCCAGCCCGACGAGTCCCGTTGGTCGAACACGTCGTCGGCTTCGAAGGTGGCGAACGCGGTGTCGTACCGGCTGTGCGGGGACCGGCGCCCGATCACCTGCACGGTGCCCCGGTGCACCCGCAGGATGGCGTCCCCGGTGACGTCCTGCTGGCTGTGGTCGACGGCCGCCTGCAACATCAGCCGCTCCGGCGCGAACCACAGGCCCCGGTAGACCAGCGCGGCGTACTTCGGCATCAGCTCCTCCTTGAGCTGCGCCACCTCCGGGTCGAGCACCAGCGACTCCACCGCCCGGTGGCCGTGCCAGAGCAGGGCGCCGGACGGCGCCTCGTAGATGTTGCGGGTCTTCATGCCGAAGATCCGGTTCTCCACGATGTCCAGCCGGCCCACGCCGTGCCGGCGACCGATCTCGTCGAGGGTCTGCAACACGGCGGAGGCGGACAGGGCGGTGCCGTTGACCCCCACCGGATTGCCGCCCTTGAAGTGGATCTCCACAGTTTCCGGCTCGGCGGGCGTGTCGTCGACGTCCCGGACCCGGAACAACAGCCCGGCCGGGGCCGGCTGCGCCGGGTCCTCCAGCGCCTCACCCTCGTACGAGGTGTGCAGCAGGTTGCTGTCGATGGAGTACGGCCGTTCGCCGCTGCTGAGGTCGAGCTCGATGCCGTGCTTGCCGGCGTAGGCGAGCAGGTCGGTGCGGGAGGCCAGGTCCCACTCCCGCCACGGGCTGATCACCGTGATGTCCGGGCGGAGCGCCGCGAAGGTCAGCTCGAACCGGGTCTGGTCGTTGCCCTTGCCGGTGGCCCCGTGCGCGACCGCGTCGGCATCCACCTCCTCGGCCACCCGCAGCTGCGCGGCGGCGATGAGCGGCCGGCCGATCGAGGAACCCATGAGGTACTGCCCCTCGTACAGCGCGTTGGCCCGGTACATCGGGAACGCGTAGTCCCGGGCGAACTCCTCGCGCAGGTCCATCACCCGGACGTCGTCCGCGCCGAGCTTCTCGGCCTTGCGGGCGGCGGTCTCCAGCTCCTCGCCCTGCCCGAGGTCGGCGATGAACGCGGTCAGCCGGCACCGGTAGCGTTCCTTCAACCAGACCAGGGCCACCGAGGTGTCCAGCCCGCCGGAAAAGGCGAGCACGATGTGTTCCGGTACGACGGGGTTCCGGTTGGCCATGCCGATCACACCTTTCCCGCGGGCGCGTTGGCCCACAGCTGGTCCATGGTCTCGTGAGTGAATTCCCTGGTCAGGTCGGACGTCGAGGCGTACCCCATGTTGACGATCTTGCGGCGGCCCCCGCGGACCGGGAAGACCCGGTGCAGCGTCGTGTTGGTCCGCATCAGGTAGAGATCGCCGGGGAACAGTTCCATCGAGTAGATGGGTCGGCTGACCAGCGCCCGGTTGATCGCCGGCCGCTGCTTGTTCCAGGTGGTGCCGGGCACACACTGGACGAAGCCGCCCTCCTCCACCGACGGGCACTCGACCACCCACACCAGGGCGAACGTGAAGTCGTCCCAGTGCCACCCGTGGGTGTCGCCGTCCTTCTCCAGGCAGGTGATGACGAACTGCTCCGGCTCGTACGGGCAGGGGTGCACCGGCTCACCGGCCACCTCCGAAAGCACCCGCAGCAGCGGCTCGGCCGTGTACAGGCCACTGACCACCTGACCCAGTTCCGCGATCTCGTGCCGGGTGACGTTGCGCATCCGGCGTGGCGTGTATCCGGTCTCGGCGAAGGCCAGGTCCCGGCGCGTGCCGGCCACCTCGATCAGCTCGTTGACCTCGTCGGCGAGGGCCTTCTTGACACTGTCCGGGGCGATGAAGGAGACCTTGGCGTGCCCCAGGTAGGAGAAGTCCCGGCGGGCCGCCGCGATGCTCGGTGCGATGTCGCGCTCCAGATGCTCCTGTAGGTCCTGGTACAAGACCTTCAAATCGGACACTGATCCTCCTTGACTAACCGCGCGTCGCCTCGACGCGGGCGAACTCGATGACGGCCGCCGCGACCTCCGCCACGGCGGGCGGGCGCAGCACCGCGAAGTGGTCCACGCTGATCTGCCGGGTGCGGACGGCGCCGAGCCGCTCCGTCCACAGACCGAGCTGCGCATCCAGCAGTTCCGCGCCGATCACCAGCGCGGGCGTGTCGACCGGACCGGGATGGACGTACGTGACGCCGGCCCGGATGTGGCGTTGGTAGTCGTGCCACCGGCGGGCCAGCGCGTCCGCCGAGACCGGCTCCCCGGCGGCGGCCAGGCCCGCGGCGAGCGCGGCGACCGCCAGCCGCTCGTCGAAACCGTCCGGATCCGGCCCGCCCCCGGTGTGCGCGCTCGACTTCCCGGGAGCTAGCCCCAGCGAGCGACGGACGTTCTCGGCGAAGGTGTCGAAGCGTTGCCGCACCCCGTCGTCGGGCAGCGCGTACCCGGTCGGCGGCGCGCTGTCCAGCAACACCAGCGCCGGCCGGCGCCCGCCCTGCTCGGCCGCCATCTGGTAGGCGATCTGGCCACCCAGCGACCACCCGCCCAGCAGATCCGGCGCCAGTCCGGCGGCGGCCAGGTCCGCGCCGTACCGCCGGGCCATCGTGGGCACCGTGGTCAGCTCGGCGCTGTCCCGGGAGACCGTGACCCGCCAGTCCGTCGGCAGCAGCGCCACCAGCTCCTGGTAGTCGTGGAGACTCCCACCGGCGCCGTGCACCAGGTGCAGGTGGGTGCCGGCACCGCCGCGCACCGTCACCAGCGTCGAGGGGGTCTCGACCGGAGCTGTCTCGCCGCCGAGCTGCTCGACCAGCCGGCGCACGGTGGGCTCGCGCAGCCAGCGCACCACGTCCACGGCCGGATGCCCGTCGGCCTCCAGCAGCGTGGCGAGCTGCAACGCCCGCAACGAGTTGCCGCCGACGGCGAAGAAGTCGGTGTCCGGCCCGTCCGGTGGGCCGCCGGTCAGCCGGCTCCAGGCCGCGACGACGCGCCGCCCGTCGGGTGACTCCAGCAGCGCGCCGGCCGCCCGGGCACCGCCGTCCGAGACCGGGCGTGCCACCGGCGTCTCCCGCCCGGCGCGGGCACGGGAGGTGACCTCGAACGAGCCCACCGTCCGCCCCGGCTCGGCGCCGCCGTCGGCCAGCACCGCGTCCAGGTCGTGCAGCAGACCCAGCACGGTGCTCTCCCGGTAGCGCCCGGTGTGGTACTCGATCTCGACCTGGAAGCCGCCGTCGGTTTCGAAGGCGGACATCGCCAGGTCGGCGCGGGCCGCCCGGTTGGGGCTGGGCAGCAGCGCCGCCGGGACCGCACCGAGGCGCAGGTCCGACCCGATGTGGCCGAGGTAGCTCAGCAGCACCGGCGCCGGGTCGCCGAGCGCGGTGCGGGTCGACTCGGGCAGGGCTGCGAACACCACCGGGTACGGCACCGCCTGGTGCAGCAGCATCTGCCACATCGCGTCCCGGGCACCACTCACCACCGCGGTGACGGTGTCGTCGGCCTCGACGGTGCCCCGGACCAGGCAGAGGTTGGCCGTGTAGCCGACCAGCGCCTGGTCCCGGGCGGTGGTCCGGTTGGCGGTCACCACGCCGATGGTCACGTCCGGACCCGCTCCGGAACGGGCGAGCACGATCTGCGCCGCGGCGAGGATGATCGCGAACGGGGTGGCGAAGGTGGCCTTGGCCAGCACCGCCATCCCGGTGGCGGCCTCGGCGCTGAAGGCGTACCGGAGGATCGTGCCGGGCGCTCCGCTGGCCGCGGTGCCGGGCAGGTCCGGCACCAGGACGCTGGCCGCCGCCCCGGTCAGCGTGTCGCACCAGTACGACACGCTCTTGTCCCAGTGGCCCTCCGCGCGGGCCGCCGCCTGCTCCAGCGCGTACGTGGAGAACGGCACCGGCGTGGTCGGGAAGCTCACCGGGCGGCCGGCCTGAGCCGCCTCGTACGCCTCGGACAGCTCCCCGATGAGCAGCTGCACCGCCCAGCCGTCCAGCACCACGTGGTGCACGGTCAGCAGCACCTCGTGCCGGCCGGCGACCCGGACCAGGGTAAGCCGGGCCAGCGGGGCGGTGTCCGGCTCCAGCGGCTGCCCGTGCACCTCCTCGGCGAGCAGCCGCAGCAGGCTCGTCGGCTCGACCGGCCCCGGGTCGGGCACCTCGATCCGGTGCACGCCCACCGCCAGCCGGGGCGCCACCTCCAGGGCGAGGATGTCGCCGCTCCGCCGCACGGCGGTACGCAACGCCTCGTGCCGGTCTACCACGGCCTGCCAGGCGGTCCGCAGGGCCGGCTCGTCGAGGGCCCGGTCGACGGCGAGTCGCCAGGTGAGGTGGTACACCGACTGGTTCCGGGCCCGCTGGTGCACCCACCAGAGGGCTTCCTGCATCGGGGTAGCCGGGATCATCGCCGGCTCGGCGGTCGTCATCGTCGTGCCTCAGCCACGCGCGGCAAGCAGCTCGGTGGTCAGCCGGCGCCGGTCAACCTTGTCCACCTCGGTCAATGGGATCTCGGAGCGGTGGTGGAACCCCCGGGGCCGCATGTACGCGGGCAGGTGCCGGACCAGTCCGGCCAGGTCGTCATCGGCGAGCGGCTCACCGGTGTAGACCGCGTACAGGTCGAGCTCGCCGTCGGCGGCGGTCACCGTGACCACCACCGCCTCCACCACGGCCGGGTGGGTCCGCAACGCCGCCTCGATCTCGCCGAGCTCCACCCGGTTACCCCGGACCTTCACCTGGTGGTCGATCCGGCCCTGGTGCACCAGCTCGCCGAACTCCCGGCGGACCCGGTCGCCGGTGCGGTACCAGTGCGCGGGGGTCAGCGGCGTGCTGCCGTCGTAGAGCCGGCCCCGCTCGCCGTCGAACTCGACGAACCGGCCCACGTTCTCCACCCGGTCGAGGTAGCCGGGGAAGCGCTGGGCGCCCCGGATGCACAGCTCACCGTCGTCACCGGGGCGCAGGTCCGCGTCGAGCAGCAAATACTCCAGGTGCGGGTAGATGTCCCCGATCGGTATGGACCGGTTGGACGACTCGATCCGCTCGGCCGGGTCGGCGGGCACCACGTACGCGGTGACGATTACCGTGGTCTCGGTGGGCCCGTAGCAGTTGATCACCCTGGTGTTCGGCGCGGCGGCGGTCCAGTCGTCGACCTGCTCCATGGTGAGCGGTTCCCCGCCGAACGAACTCAACCGCAGCGTGGGCATGCTGTTGGGGGCGAGCGCCCGCAGCCGCTTGGCGAACGAGATCAGCGACGGGACCGACAGCCAGTGGGTCAGCCGCTTGCTGTTGATGAAGCGGACCGGCGTCAACACGTCGGCGCGCTGCGCCACACACAGGGTGGCGCCGGCGCCCCAGGCACCGAACATCGCCAGGATCGAACCGTCGAAGCACATCTCGAAGGTCTGCGAGACGCGCGACTGCGGAAGGAAGCGGTACCGCTCGATCACCGTGGTGAGGAACGCGCTGACGTTGGCGTGGGTGGCCGGCACGCCCTTCGGTCGGCCGGTGGTTCCGCTGGTGAAGATGATGTAGGCGAAGTCGTCCGGCCCGCGTTCCACCTCGGCTGGCACCTCCGACCCGTCGCCGGGCGCCAGGAACCGCCGCCAGCCCTCGCCGGTGAGATCCAGGACCATGACGCCGGCCAGCGACCGGTACTCGGCCAGCCCGTCCCCCGAGGTGTCGTCGACCATGGTGAGGTCCAGCCCGGCCTCCTCGGTGATGGCCAGGTTCCGGGCGGCCGGGTTCGCCGGGTTGAGCGGCACCACCGTCGCCCCCAGCCGCAGCGACGCGAGGTAGGCGAGGTAACCGACCAGGCTGCGGGAGGTGAGCAGCCCGACCCGCCGGGGCGGGCGCCCCAGGGCCTGGCACATGGCCGCCGACAACCGTCCGGCGGCAGCCCGCAACTCGGCGTAGGTCAGCGCGTCCGAGGCGATCTCGATGGCCACGTTGTCCGGGTGCAGCCGGGCCGACATACGGAACCAGTCGTAGAGGGTACGGGTCTGCATCACACGTCCTTCACATGCTCTGGCGGTGCGGGTGGGCCGCCGCTGGGGGCTGGGATGGGATGGACCGGTCACAGTCGAGCTGTCGGAGGCGGTCGAAGGTGGCCCGTACCAGGCCGGGTCGAGGGCGTCCCCGGCGTGCCGAGTCCACCGCGAAGCGCAACGCCCGGGGCAGCTCCGCCCATGCGGCCGCCGCCTCGCCGTCGCCGGACCACCGGTAGCGGAACGTGCGGTGCTGCGCGACGGTCCACAGGTCGTCCAGGTGCCGCACCGCGTCCGCCGGGGACCCGGCGACGTGCTCGCGCAGGAACACCAGAGCGTCGTCGTCGGCGAGCAGCCACTCTCCGGGCAGTTCCGGGTCCGCGCCCGGACCGGCGGTGCGGGCGAGCCAGCACGGGTGCGAGCCGGCGGGTGGCGGCAGCCAGTGTCCGAACGCGAGTGCGTTGCGGCGCTGCTGCTCCGGACTCCACCGGTCCGGCGGGGTCATCGCGGCCACCAGGTCGGCACCGCCGAGCCAGCCGGCATACGGCTGCTGCGCGCCGCCCGGCAGCAGCCCGGCGAACCCGTCCACCACGTGCCAGCCATCGCCGCGCCGATGGTCGACCAGCAACCAGTGCGGCGCGGCGCCGTCGCCCCGGGCCGGCGACCAGGGCAGCGCGGCGTTGTCGGTGACCACCACCACCCGGCCGTGCCGGCGTAGCTCGGCGTCGACCGCGTCGAGCACCGCGCCGACCGGCGCGGTGGCGTACGTCAACCGGGTGCCGTCCGGCAGCCGGTCCAGCGGAAACCGGTGGTGGGAGAGCGCGAGCTGCTGGTCCGGCAGGTCGGTGCGCACGGCGACGCGTACCGACTCCGCGAACCACCGCGGGGTGTCGGGGAACTCGCCCGCCAGGTAGCCGGCGAGGTTGCTGGTGTAGCAGCTCAACCCGACGAAGCGGGGATCCGGGCCGGCCATCATCGCGCCCCTCCACGGAGTCGCCAGGCGACGCTCACCGGCACCCGGCTGCGCCCGCGCAGGCTCCGCCACCGCAGGTCGCGCCACCGGCCGGCGCGCCGCCGGTACGGCACCGGGACGGTCCACGGGGCGCCGGCAAGCCCGGCGCCGGTGGCCTTCACGCACGCCTCCTGCACCGACCAGATCCAGGCGAACTCGCGGTCCCGGACCGCCGCCGGCAGCCGGTCCAGCGCGGCCTGGACCGGCGGGGCGCAGCAACGTCGCAGCAGCGCCGGTGGCGCCGGTACGGGGGTCTGCACGTCCACCCCGACCGGCACGCCCAGCCCCAGCGCGGCGGCCACCGTACCGGCGTCGTGGGAGAGGCTGACCCCGATCCGTGGCCAGTCCGGCAGGTACGGCTGCCCGGTGGGATAGGCGGCCAGCGGCGTGTCGCCGGCCGCCGGCCCCAGCTCCTCGACCAGCAGCATCCGTAGCAGCGCCCGGGCCGCCAGCCGCTCGACCGACCAGGCCCCCCGCTGGGCCGGATCCCATCGCCCGGCCAGCGCGGCCGGTCCGCGGAGTTCGGCCGGTGGGGTCGATGCCCACCGGACGAGCAGCCGCTGGTCGGCGACCGCCACTCGGATCCGGCGACCGACGATCAGGCGCAGCATGCCGCGCCCGACGCCCCGGCCCCGCCCGGCGGCGGCCAGCCGCGCCGCGCTCACCACGGTCGACCCCCGGGCAGGTCGGGGGCGTGGTCGGCGATGCCGGCGAGCATCGCCCCGGTTGCCCCGCCGGCGGTGGCGAACATCCCGGCCGCCGCTCGCAGCTGCGCCAGCCCGCCGTCGAGGTACGCCTCGGCCCCGACCAGCCGGGCGCACTCGCTGAGCACCAGGTCGAGGCTGTCCGCCACCGACACCTTGAGCAGCATGCTGACCGCCAGCGGCTCGGCGGTGGACCGGTACGCCGCACAGGCCGTCTCGATCCGCCAGGTCTCCACCAGGCACCGGGCGAACCGTTCCCGGATCGCCGCGTTGTCCCAGGCCGACCCGGCGCCGAGCGGACGCCCGGTGAGCCGGCAATGCGTGTCGGCGAGCACCCGCCGGCACATCGCCGCCGCCCACACCGCACCGGCGTACCGCTCGGTGGCGATGTGCCGGGCGAAGCTGACCATGCCGCGGCCGGGCCGGCCGACCAGGTGCGACCGGTCCAGGCGCACGTGGTCGAAGTGCAGGTCGCCCAGGCCGGTGCCGGTGAGCGGGCCGTCCGTTCCGGTCACCCGGACCCCGGGGGCGTCGGTCGGCACCAGCACCCAGACGAAGCTGGTGAAGTGCCGCTCCGGACGGTGCCGGGCCAGCACCAGCGCGTGGTCCGCGGTCTGGGCGTTGGTGATCCAGCGCTTGCCGCCGTTCAACAGCACCGCGTGGCCGTCGATCCGCGCCGTGGTGCCGAGGCTCATCAGGTCCGAGCCGGCACCGTCCCGGTCGGTCGCCGCCAACGCGAGCGTCGACCGGCCCTGGACCGCTGCCCGGAAGGCGGCGGTGACCGGCCCGTCGGCCGCCGCGTCGACGTGTTCCCGCAGCACCGGCAGCGCGCTGGCCACCTGGACGCAGACCGACAGCACCACCCCGACCGGGCACGACCGGTCGAGGGCGGCCAGGAGTCCCGGCAGGTGCCCGACCCGCAGGTCGGTCAGCAGGCCGTGCGCGCCGAGCGCCCGCCACACCGCGCGCGGGTCCCCGGGCCGCTCCGCCGACTCCACCGCCCGGATGGTGCGCGCGGTGACGTCGTCCGAGGACGGCGGGTGCTGGGCGGTGCCGGCTGGCGAGTCCACCGCCGGCGACGGTCGCGGCTCAGGCAAGGCGCACCTGCCGATCCCGCAACACCAGTGCCCCGTTGACCAGCAACAGGCGGTCGTTGGCGTAGTTCAGCGACGCCGAACGGAGGTCCCGGAAGACCCGCTCCAGGTGCAACGGGGACGACTTCAGGTATCCGTGGCGCAGCCCGACCAGCTCGACCATCTCGTCGGCCGCGGCGAAGCACTGCTCGGCGGCGTGCACCTTCAACGAGTTGACCAGCATCTGCACGGCCGGATCGCTGCGGTCGGACCCGCTCTCCATCGTCGCGACGGTGTGCCGGAGCACAGCGTTCACCAGGTCCAGCCGGCCCCGGAGCCGGGCCAGCCGGGTCAGCAGCAGCTCCGAGGACGGGTCGAACTGGTTGCGCCCGGCATCCCGAATGTGGTGCAGGATCCGGGACAGCGCGCCGGTGGCCGCGCCGAGCCACGCGGCCGACCAGCCGATGTGCGCCAACGGGCCGAACGTCGGAGCGACGATCTCCCGGAACCGCCCCGGTTCGCCGATCACCTGGTCGGCCGGCACCTGCCCGGTCAGCCGCATCGGCACGCTGTCCGTGGCCCGCATGCCCAACGGCTGCCAGCCGCCGCGTACCTCCACGGTGAGCTGGTCCCGGCGCGCGTACACCAGCGACACCTGGCTCGGCGAGGTGGCCTGCGGCGCCAGCGCGGTGATGAGGAAAGCGTCGGCGTACCGGCCGCCGGTGACGATCGGGGCGTCCCGGTCGATCGTCAGCATCCCGGCCGTCCGCCCCACCACCGACTCCGAACTGAGCAGGTGCCCGCCGGTGCCGCGTTCCGTGGTCACCGAGGCGAGGTAGACGTTGCCCTTGCCCAGCACGGGCAGCAGCCGGGCGGCCAGCGGCCCGTCGGCATGCCGGACCACAGCCGCCACCTGCTGGCAGTGCATGGCGAAGATCAGCGCCACCGACATGTCGACCCGGGCCAGCCGCAGGGTCACCTCGACCAGGTCGGTGAGCGTGCCGCCGCCCCCGCCGTGCTCCGCCGGCACGAGCAGGCCCAGCAGCCCGGTCGCCCGCATGGCATCCAGCGCCGCCGTCGGGAACTCGGCGGCCTCGTCGGAGTGTCCGGCGTACTCGGCGGTGACGGCCAGCACCTCGGCGACCGCCGACTCGTACCGGCCGACGAGGGGCGGTTTACCGGTCATGCCGCCCGTCCACGCAGCGACTCGATGGTCGCCCACAGGCTGCCCGCCGTGGCGAAGGTGTGGTTGGTGAGCAACTCGTCCGGCATGGATACGCCATAGGTATCCTCGATCGCGAACAGCAGCTCGATCGCGCGCATGGAGTCCAGGCCCAGGTCGGTCAGCGAGGCGTCGGGCGTGATGGGCTCGGTTCCGGCGTACTTGAGGAACGGTTTGAGGAGATCCGGGAATCCGGTGTCCAATGCGGTCAACCCCTAACGCTGCCGTTGGTGGAGTGCCGGGTGAGTTCCAGGCGGGTCATTCCGGTGACCCGGCCGCCGGTGACGGTGACCTCGACCGGCATGGGGTGCGCCAGGAAGGCGACCAGGCTGGCGTACAGGCCGTACGCGCCGACGTTGGGCACGGCGACCAGCTGACCCGGCGTCAGCTCGACGAGCGTGGCGGAGCGGGCCCAGGTGTCCAGCGGGGTGCAGAGCGGTCCGGCGACGATCGTGCCGGGGCGGGCGGGGCCGGCCGGCCCCGCCAGCGCGACCACGTCCGGCACGATCGGGGGGAGCCGGCGCAGCCCGGACATGCCACCCAGGTGGTGGATCCCGGACTCCAGCACGACCACTGTGGAGCCCTGGGACCGTTTGACGTCGAGCACCCGGGTGACGAGGGTGCCGCAGGTGCCCACCAGGTGGCGGCCGGACTCGAAGGCGACCGCCGGTCCGCTCTCCGGCCAGCCCGGGAACGCGTCGTCGAGCAGCCGGACCAGCCGGTCCGCCAGTTTCGGGTACTCCGGACGGGCACCGGCGCGGGCGAACGGCGCGCCGAACCCACCGCCCAGGTCCAGCAGTTCCGGCTCGACGCCGGTCGCCGCAGCCAGCCGCCGTACCGTGGCGACGGACTGGTTGAACTGTGCCATCAGCGCGTCCTCGCCGGTCAGGTTGCTGCCGGTGTAGAGGTGGAAGCCGACCGGGCGCACGTGCCGGCGCGGACCGAACAGCTCGGGCCGGTCCAGCACCCACCAGACGTCCGCGCCGAACTGCGACGCCACCCCGGTCATGGTCAGCCCCTGTCCGGGGCTCGGGGTGTCGTCGTTGATCCGGACCAGCGCCCGGACCTCGGTGCCGTACTCGGCGGCGATCCGGTCGAGCTGGTCCAGCCCGTACGGCGAGTCGATGGAGAACAGCCGGACCCCGGCCCGGACCGCCTCGTCGACGTCGACGTCGCGCTTGCCGGGGCCGGTGTAGAGCATCGCCGCCGGCGCGTACCCGGCCGCCAGGGCGGCCCGCAGCTCGCCCGGTGAGCACACCTCCGCCTGGCAACCGGCCGTGGCGAGAGCGGCCAGCACGGCCGGGTGCGGGTTGGCCTTGAGCGAATAGAACAGCTCGGCGGCCCGCGGCAGCGCGGCCCGCAGCGCGGCGTGCGACCGGGCCAGCTCGTCGAGGTCGTACAGGTACGCGGGGGTCGGCGGGGCGTCCGGTCGTCCGAACAGCTCGGCGAGGCTAGACATGGGCCCGCTCCTGCCACACCTGGTACAGCGCCGCCCGGTCGACCTTCCCGTTGCGGGTCAACGGGATCTCCGGCAGGACCAGGCAGGTACGCGGCATCTTGATCTCGTCGAGCTCGGCGCGCAGCGCGTGCAGCACCTGCTGCGTGGTCAGGTCGCTGACCACGAACAGGGTGGCCGAGTCGGAGGCGTCCTCGGCCCGCGGGGGCAGCACGGCGGCCGCCTCGACCCCGGGTACGCGGTACGCCGCCGCCTCCACCTCGGTGACGCTGACCCGGGTGCCCCGCTCCTTGTAGATGTCGTCCCGCCGCCCCACGAAGTGGAGGTAGCCGTCGTCGTCGAGCCATCCGTAGTCACCGGTACGCAGCTGGGGGAAGAGGCCCTCGACCCGGGGGAACCGCTGCGCGGTGAGCGCGGGCCGGCGCCAGTAACCTGCCATCACGTGCGGCCCGCGTACCACGATCTCGCCGACCGTGCCCGCCGGCAGCGACGCACCGTCCTCGTCCACGATGAGGATCTCCGTGCCGGGCAGCGCCCGCCCGCTCGCCCCGGGTCGGCGCTGGTCCTCGTCGGCCGGCATGATTGCGGCCCGCTTGCACTCGGTCAACCCGAACATCAGCTGCACCCGCAGCGTCGGGATCCGGGAGCGCAGTTCCCGCAGCACCTCCGGAGGCATCACAGCGCCGGTGTTGGTGAGCAACCGCAGCGCCGGCGCCGTCGCACCGGGGCGGGACAGCATCCTGGCCAGGCCGCGGGCTAGCGCGGGCACTGCCGGCAGCACGGTGGCCCGGTGCGCGACCAGCTCGCGGGCCAGCATCGGGCCGGCCACCCCCGGCGGGCCGAGCTGAAGCCGGGCGCCGGCCAGGGTGCTGAGGAGGATCTGGTACAAGCCGTAGTCGAAGGACAGCGGCACCGCGCAGTAGACCACGTCGTCGGGCCGGTAGCCGAGCTGCGAGGCGATGGCCCCGGCCGCGAAGACCACCTGGGCGTGGGTGGAGACCACCGCCTTGGGCATGCCGGTGCTGCCCGAGGTGTAGATCAGGCAGACTGGGTCGACCGCCAGCGGCGTCGTGGCGATTCGTTCGTGGGGCCCGCCCCGCCCGGCCCGGCGCAGCTCCGCCAGCCCGGCTGTCGGGGTCTGGTGGTCGACGGCGACGGCAGCCGCCACCGGCGAGTCGCTGACCAGCAGCATCGGCTCCGCGTCGGTCAGCACGTGCGCCAGGGTGACCGCCGGTGACTGGTCGTTGACCACGCTGAACACGGCGCCGATCCGAGAACACGCGTACAGCAGCGCCGGCAGCAGCAGGTCGTTGGGCAGGCAGACGACCACCCGGTCGCCCCGCCGGACACCCCGCCCGATGAGCCAGCCGGCGAGCCGGCGGCTGGCCGCGGCAACCGCGGCGTAGCTGAGCGTCTCCCCGTCGTGGCCGACCGCGGTCGATTCCGGCCAGGTCGTCGCCGAGCGGTCCAGCAGGTCGTGCAGTAGGTCGCTCATCAGCCCGCCGCCATCCGGGCGGACTGCCGGGCCCGGCGGAACAGGGCGTGCAGCGAGTCCAGGTCGTGCAGGGCCGTCCCGGTGAGGTGGTCCGGGTCCACCTCGACCCCCAACCGGGTCTCCACCCGTTCGATCACCTCCACCAGCCGGAACGAGTTGAAGCCGGGAAGCGTCCGCAGCGCGGGCCCGGTGGCCAACACCTCGGCGCCGACCCCGAACACCGCGCCGACCTCGGCGACGAGCACGGCACGGATCTGGTCCGGGTCGACCGGCTCCGGTGGTGGCGACGCCGGGCCGGTGGCCACGGGCGGGGCGTCGTCGCCGGCCAGCCGCCGGGCCAGCGCCACGTCGCCGCGCAGCAGCTCGGCGAGCTGGTCGAGCACGGCGGCGGGGAACGCGCCGTTGCGCCGGACCCGCCGCATCGTCACGTAGCTCTGCGCGGCCAGCGCGAGCCAGGACTCGGCCTGACCGGCGGTCTCCGCCGCACCGATCCGTTCGGGCTGCGCGGCCAACCAGGCGGCGTGCAGCGCCCGGGACCGGCCGAGCAGCCACACGTCGAGGACCAGTTGGCTCGCCACCTCAGGCTCACCGGCCCGGTCCCGGACCGCAGACAGGTACTCCTCGATCCGGTTGGTCGCCCTGCTCAGCACGGCGGCGTTCGTGCGCAGGACCACCGCCCGGTCCAGCGACGGGGCGCCCACCGCCGTGATGGTCATCGCGCTGGCCCGAGGCACCGCGGCGTCGAACTCCGCCGCGGACAACCGCCAGGCTCCGGGCCGTACGTCGCCCCACTGGGTGGAGTTGTGGTAGCCGTCCACCACGAGGCAGGTCTGGCCCCCCTCGACGAGCAGGAAGCTGTGCTCCATGTGCTGGTTGCCGGCGTAGGGCAGCCAGCCCATGGTGAACGCGTCGGCGACCACGTACAGCGGTGCCCGGCGCGTCACCAGCTCCCGCAGCCGCGCGCCGGACACGTCATCCCACCGCTGGTCGACCCGCAGGCCGAGCAGCTCGTCCGCCTCGGCCAGACGCTGGTCCGGCCCGGCGACCACGGTCGGCGGACCGGCCGGTCCCGGGGCCGGGTCGAACCGCAGCGCGGCGCCGAACGCCAGGTGGGCCCCCGGCCGGTAGGCCCGGTCCGCCAGCGCGGCGAGGTTCACCTGCAGACAGTCCAGCAGGTCGGCACGAAGACCGGCCAGGATCGGCGTCCACTCCCGGCTGCGGGTCGGCACCGGTGGTACAACGAGCATGTCATGCCCCTTCGATCGGATGGACCGGGCGCAGCGTCGCGGTCGCTTCGCGTAGCGCCTCCGGGTCCGCCGGCTGGTCCTCGGGGAGCCCGGCCAGGAGCTTGTCGTAGGCGGCCAGGTCGAGCAGGCCGTGCCCGCTGACGCAGACCAGCACCCCGTGCCGGGAGGCGAGATCGGGTTCCTGTCCGGCGGCGACCCGGGCGGCGGCGGCGAGCGCGTGCCCCGACTCCGGCGCCGGCAACACCAGCTCACTGGTAGCGAAGACACGTCCCGCCGACAGCGCCTCCCGTTGCCCGATCGCCAGCGCGGAGATCTGGTCGCGGTGCCGCATTGCGGAGATCAGCTTGGCCGCGCCGTGGAAGCGCAGCCCGGCGGCGTGTGACGGGGGTATCGCGTACCGGCTGCCGATGGTGTACATCGCCTCCATCGGGCCGGTGCCGGTGGAGTCGGTGTGGTCGTACGCGTACACGCCCCGGGTCAGTTTGGGCGTGGTGCTGGACTCGGCGGCGACCAGCGTGGCCGGTCGGGGCAGTTCGCCAGCTCGTGCGGCGGCGAAGAACGGCAACGCGACGCCGCCGAAGTTGCTGCCCGCGCCGACGCAGCCGACCACCGTGTCCACCTCGGCGCCGAGCGCGGCGAGCTGGTCGATCGCCTCCAACCCGATCACCGACTGGTGCAGGATGCTGTACGTCTCCCCGCTGCCAATGCAGAACGCCCGTTTCGGATCCGTCCGGGCGTATTCCACGGCCTCACCGATGGCCAGCGCGAGGCTGTTGCCCTGCTGGTGGTTACCGGTGGCGTCGCGGCCGAGCGCGGTCAGTTGACTGGGGCTGGTGTGCAGGTCGGCGCCGTAGAGCCGGATCAGACTGCCCCGGTACGGCTTGTCCCGCAGGCTGCCACCGACCATGAACACCGTGCAGGCCAGGCCGAACGCCGCGCAGGCGGCGGCCAAAGCGCTGCCCCACTGGCCGGCACCGGTGCCGGTCACCAGCTCACGGAAGCCGGCCCGGTGGTAGTAGTACGCCTGGGCCAGCGCGGTGTTGAACTTGTGGCTGCCGGAGATGTTGCCGCCCTCGTACTTGACGTAGATCGGCACTGCGGCCTGGATCTCCGCCTCGAAGCGGCGGGCCCGCCACAGCGGTGCCGGGCGGAACGCGCGGTACCGCTCGGCCACCGGCTCCGGGACGGGCCAGAACTCCCGTTGGGACACGCTCTGCCTGATCAGCTCGAGCGGCAGGGTGGCGGTCACCGGGCCTGCGCCCTGCTCCGGTGTCAGGTCGACGGGCAGGTCGTACCCGAGGTGCGGCAGGACGCTGCGCCAGGCTCGTGGTGCCTCGGTCACGTCTCCTCCTTGGTCACGTCCATGACCACGTCGACCAGGTCGGCGACGGTGGTGAAGACCCGCCCGGCGAAGAGGTCGTCCGGCAGGGTGAGGTCCAGTTCGTCCTCGAGCTGCACGAGCATGCCGAGGAAGCCCAGCGAGTTGACCCGCAGCAACGCGCCGTTGAGCGGCTCGTCGTCGGCGACCGCGGTTGGGCTCACGCTGAGCCGGGACTCGCGGACAACGAGCCGCTTGACCGCCTCGGTGACTTGGGTTCGGTTGGTCATGACGCCGCCCCCTCGCCACGCAGCGTGCCGTCCGCCTCGATCACCCAGCTGTAGGTGAGTAGCGCGGACAGGTCGACTGGCCCGCGGACGTGCAACCGGCCGGTGCTGATGGACAGCTCCGGACCCAACCCCATGGTGGGTCCGTCGTGCAGGCGCAGCGACCCGTTGACCACCAGCGCGGCGGCGTCCACCCGGGCCAGGAACGCGTCGACGACCGCTCGGTCGGTCGCCACCACACCCTCCGTGTGGCCGGAGCCGAACCGGCGGATGTGGTCCACCGCCTCGTCCAGGCCGGCCACCGGCCGGATGCCGATCGACCGTTCGAGGAACTCCCGGCCGTCGTCGGCGGCGGTGAGTTCGACCACCGGCGTGGTGGTCGGTCTGGCCGCCGGGGCGGCGTCGGGTCCGGACGGGGCGGCGGGCCGGGCCACCGACGTGCTGGCGGCCACCAGTCGGGGATCGACCCGCAGCAGCCACGGCTCGGCCAGTCCGGCACCGGTGCGCAGCAGCGTCCGGGTGAGTTCCCGGGCCACCTCGGTGTGGGCCAGCACCAGTTCCAGCGTGTTGCACGCGGTGGGCTCACCGAGTTTGCTGTCCAGCGCGATCCGCGCGGCGAGATCCAGGTCGGCGCTGCGGTCGACGTACAGGTGGTTGACGCCGCCGCCGCTGGCGATGACCGGGATGGTGGAGCTGGTCCGGCAGTAGTCGATCAGGGACGGGCTGCCCCGGGGGATCAGCACGTCGATCGCGTCCGGCCGCTTCAGCAGCGCTCGAACCACCCGGCGGTCGGGGTCGGTGACGATGGCGACGGTGCCGTCGGGCAGTTCGGCGTCGGCGAGCGCCCGGTCGACCACGGCGACCAGGGCCTGGTTGGTGGCCGCGATCTCCGCGCCACCACGGAGCACCGCCGCGTTGCCGACCGCCACCGGAAGCAGGGCGCCCTCCACGGTCACCGTCGGCCGGGCCTCGTAGATCATCAACGCGACGCCGAACGGCTTGGGCAGCCGTCGCCGGGTGGTGCCGTTGTCAGCCCGGTGCGCCGGACCTGGCGCGGTCACCGCCGGCAGTGCCGCCCGCGTCCGATCGATCAGGCCGACCAGGGTCGCCAGGTGGCGCTTGTGCAGCGCCAACCGATCGACTAGGTCGGCACCCAGGCCGGCGGCGACGGCCCGGCCCACGTCGACGGCGTTGGCCGCCAGCACGTCTTCCCAGGAGTGGGTCAGGTGCGCGGCGAGTACGGCGCAGTACCGGTCGTAGCGAGCGTCGCCGGGCGGCGGTAGCGCGGCTCGCGCCGTCGTCACGCCGGTCAGGATGTCGTCGACGTCGGTCACCACATGAACTGCCCACCATCCACGATCAGCTTCTGCCCGGTCAGGTATCCGCTGGCCGGTCCGATCAGGAACTCCAGCGCGTCGGCGATCTCCTCGGTGGTGCCGATCCGGCCGCGGGGGATCTCGGCGACGACGGCGGCCCGGGCCGCGGGGTCGTCCAGCCGGAACCGGGTCACCAGCTCGTCGGTCTCGGTCATGCCGGGGATCAGGCAGTTGACCCGGATCCGCGGGGCCAGCTCGACCGCGAGGCACTTGGTGAGATGCAGCAGGCCGGCCTTGCTGGCGCAGTAGTTGGCCCCGTTCCGGCGCGGCCGGATGCCGGTGGTCGCGCCGATGTTGACGATCGTCGCGTCCCGATCCGCCGCCAGCATCGCCGGAGCGAACGCCTGGCTGAGGAAGAACGCACCGGACAGGTTGGTGTCGAGCACCCGCCGCCAGTCCAGTGCGGACAGCTCCAGGAAAGGCCGGTCGATGTTGATGCCCGCGTTGTTGACCAGCACGGTCGGGGTCCCGTGCCGGGTGAGCACCGTGCCGGCCGCCGCCCGTACCGCGTCGGCGTCGGCGACGTCGAGCTGGAGCGGGTGGAAGGATTCGCCGAGTTCGGCCGCGGCCGATGCGGCGGCCTGGGCGTCACTGCGGTACGGCGCGACGACCCGGTATCCGAGCTTGACCAGCCGCCGGCTGAGCGTCAGGCCGATCCCCCGGGTGCCGCCGCTGACCACCGCGAGCGGACTCATCCGGCCACCGCCTCCGGGGTCCGGCCGAGGAACGGGGTGACCGCCCCGACCAGTTGCGGCAGGTGGGCCGGCTCGAAGACGGCGAAGTGGCCGGCGTCGAGGTTGCCGGTACGCAGGTCCGGGGCGAGCTCCCGCCACCGGGCCGCGGCGGCGGGCCTGAAGTCGAACTCGTCGTCGGCGCACCACAGCGTCAGCACCCGGCCGGGGTAGGGCCGCTCGGCGTGATAGTCCGCGAGCGCGGCGACCTGGGTGTCGAAAACCCGACGGACCCGGTCCACGGTGGCCGGGTCGGGTCGGGGCCCGAGCATCCCGATGACCGTCTCGCGGATCCGGGCGTCCTCCTCGGCCGCGGCCTGGCGCGGCAGCGGCGAGGCGTCGACCAGCACGACGTCGGGACGGTGTCCCCGCTCGGCGAGCCGGACCGCGAGTTCCCAGGCCACCGATCCACCCAGGGACCAGCCGAACACGGCGGCCGGCATGGCATCGCCGGCGTCCAGTGCCCGAGCCGCCGCGTCGGCCATCTCGGCGATCGTCCGTTCCGGTTCCTCGCCCGGCAGCAGGCCGGCCGCGCGGACCGCCACCACGTTGTGGGTGTGGCCGATCGTCGAGGCGAGTTGGAAGTACGGTTGCAGGCCGCCACCGGCGCCAGGCAGCAGCACGCAGACCGGCCGGGTGCCGCGACGCAGCAGGGTGACCAACCGGCCGGGTGTGGTGGCCGTCATCGGGCCGGCTCCGTCGCGGGCGCGCGGCCGGCCCGGACCAGCCCGGCCAGGACGGTCACCGTCGGCGCGGCGAAGAATTCCGCGAGCGGCACCGGGACGCCGTACCGTTCCTGCACCTCGGCGAGGGTGGTGAAGATGTTGAGCGAGTGCGCGCCGTACTCCATCAGTGGTCGGTCCGGCGAGATCTGCTCGACCTCCAGCACCCGGGCCCACAGCATGGCGAGGTCGCGTTCCAGGTCGTCGACGTACTCGGGCTCGACGGCGGCGTCGGCGGCCTGCTGCTCGGCCAACCGGCCCTCGGCGATCCGCAGCAGCGCGTCGCGATCGGTCTTGCCCGGCGCCGAGGTCGGGATCAGGTCGATCGGGAAGATCCAGACCGGCCGCATGTAGACCGGCAGCGCGGCGGCCAGCCGCTGCCGGAGCTGCTCGATGTCGACCGTGGACGCAGGATCCGGGCGGACGAACAAGCCGATCTCCCGGTCGGCGCCGGCGCCGCGTACCACCGCCACCGCCTGCCGTACCCCATCGACCTGGAGCGCCACCGCCTCGATCTCGCCGAGTTCGATCCGGTATCCGCGCACCTTGACCTGGGTGTCCATCCGGCCCAGGAAGACCAGGTCGCCGCGATCGTCGCGGACCGCCAGGTCGCCCGTGCAGTACATGACCGCGCCCGGATCGTTGGAGAACCGGTCCGGCACGAACCGCGCGGCGGTGGTCTCCGGGTCGTTGACGTAGCCGTCCGCCGGGCATTCCCCGCCCAGGAAGAGCTCACCGACGACGCCGGGCGGTGCGAGGTGACCGGTGGCGTCGACCAGATATGCGTGGACCCGCGGGTAGGGCACGCCGATGGGCACGTGGGTGGGCCACACCGGGTCCCGGTAGGACAGCCGGTACGAGGTGACCGCGTGGGTTTCCGTCGGTCCGTACAGGTTGACCAGGGTGGCGTGCGGGTGGGCGCGGAAGAAGTCACGGATCTCGTCGTCGACGAGCAGCTGTTCCCCGGAGACGCACAGGTAGCGCAGCGCGGGCAGCCGGGTGCCCCGGGCCGTGGCGGCCTGCACCAGCGGGCGCAGCGCGGTGGCCGGCAGGTAGACGTGGGTCACCTCGGTCTGCGCGATCCGGGTGAGGATCGCGGTGAGCATGCGCCGGTCGATGGGGTCGCGGGAGACCACCGTGCCGCCGGTCGCCAGGGTCGGCAGGATCTCCTGAAAGGAGACGTCGAAGCCGAGCGGGGCGTACTGGAGGAACCGGGTCTCGGCGTCCATGTCGAGGGCCGCGATCTGCCACCGGGTGAGGTTGGCCAGTGGTCGCTGCCCCATCTGGACGCCTTTCGGTCGCCCGGTGGAGCCGGAGGTGAACATCACGTAGACCGGGGCGTCCGGGTCCGTGCCGGGTTCGGGCACCGGCGCCGTGCTGGCGGCCAGGTCCGCCACCGGCACCGCGGGTACGTCGGCGACCAGCGCGTCGCCGACGATCAGGTCGCAGCCGGCCCGCCGGACCAGGTAGGCGAGTCGTTCCGCCGGCTGGCCCGGTTCCAGCGGCAGGTACGCGGCGCCGAGCCGCAGGATGCCGAGGATGGCGGTGACCGTGTCGCACAGGGTCGTTGCCGCGAGTCCGACCACGGCGCGGGCACCCACGCCGCGCGCGGCCAGGCCGGCAGCGATCCGTTCCGCCTCAATCAGCAGTTGGCGGTAGTCGAGTCGCCGATGCGGATCCTCGATGGCCGGAGCCTCGGGCTGCCGCCGGCCCACCGCCGCCACCCATTCCCACGGCGAGTTCCCAGGGAGGTGGCTGGTCCAGCCGTCGGAACGGACGCTGACCGCGGTCGACGCGTCGTGGAACAGCTCGGCTAGCCGGCGGGAGCCGTCCCGGACCGCCGTGCGCACCGCGTCCCGCAACGAGGTGAGCAGCCCATCGGCGATCACCGGGGCGATCAGTTGCCGGTCGTACTCGAGTTCGAGCAGCCAGCGACCGTCGACCGGGGTGGCACCGAGCCAGAGGTCGAACTTGGCGGTGCCGTTGCCCGGTTCGAGGACCCGCCGGACCGCGCCGGCCGACTCGGGGGCGAAGGTGTCCTGCATGGCGAGCATCGCCGAGAACATCGGGTTCCGGTTGCTCGACCGATCGGGTCGTACGTCGGCGACCAGCCGGCTGAAGGTGACGTCCACGTTCGCGCGGCAGAAGTCGACCGCGTCCCGGACCACCTTGCCGAGGTGCTCGTCGACGGTGCGGCCCCACTCCACCTCCACCGTGACCGGCAGGGTGTTGACGAAGAAGCCGCCGAGGTCGAAGGCGCCGATGGTGCGGCGGGCCATGAACGGGCTGCCCACGAGCACGCTGGTGACGTTTCCGTGCCGGGCCAGCAGCGTGCCGTAGATGCCGGAGAAGAACACGAAGGGCGAGATCTCCAGTCGCCGGCAGGTCTCGGCCAGCGCGGCCGTCTCGGCCTCACTGAGGTGCCAGGCGACCCGGTCGCCGGTGAACTCGGTCTGCCGGGGCCGTCCGGGCAGCGGCGCCAACACCAGGGGTGGGACCTCGCGGAGCCGGGCCGCCCACTCCCGCGATCGCTCGGCCACCCGGTCGGAGCCGGCGCTGCGGTTCTGGGCGGCGAGTTCCTTGACGAACGCCTTCTCCCGGGCAATCCGGCGTCGTTGGATCTCGTCGCCGGTCAACCGGCCGGACAGCGCGTCCTCAAGGTCGCGGACCAGCGGCCCCATGGAGACCCCGTCGAGAATGACGTGGTGGTCGCACATCAGGATCGACGCACGGGGCTCGTCGAGGCTGCGAACCGTCGCGAACCGGTACGCCGGCCCGTCGGCCAGGTCGAACTCGGGCCGGCCGATGCGCCGCAGGACCGTGTCGACCGCCTCCTCGAAGTCGCGTGCCGGAGTGGTCACCCGGTCCAGGGGTAACGCATCGGGAGCCGGCGGCGGGGTGAGCCGGGCGTGCATCTCGGGCAGCATGCCGAAGACCTGACGCATGGCTGGTTGGACGGCGACCACCGTGGCTAGTGCCCGCTCGACCGTCTCGGCGGGTATGGCCGGGTCGATGTCGAAGCGGACCAGTTGGTTGTAGACGGCGTGACCGGGAGACCGTTCATTGACCACCAGCAGGCCCTTCTGGGACTCGGTGATCGGCAGTCGCGCCGGCTCGGCCGCCGGATCCGCGGTCTGGACGGTGGTTGTCACCGTGCGTCTCCTCTCTCGGCGCCCACCGCCGCCAGCTCGCTCAGCCACTGCTTCAGGTCGCCGACGGTGCGCAGGTCTACCAGGCGGGTGGCGTCGATCTCCGCGTCGTCGTCGGCGGCGGTCTCGACCGCGAGCCGGAGCAGGGAGAGCGACTCCAGCCCGGCTTCCAGAAGGGGAGTGGCGTCGGTGAAGCCCACCGACGCGTATTTCGCGATCATCTCGTCGAGGTCAGCTGCCGTCTTCATCCCTGCATCCCGTGCACCTGATCGGCCTCCTGCGGACGGTCGGAGGACGGACTAAGGGTGCACGGCGCAGATCGACCTGGGTCGAACCGTATTGCACCTGTGACCCTTTTCCTCGATCGAGCATCCCGGCTCGGTTGTTCGCTCGATGTTCGCGGGATGGAATGTGGCTGTAAGTCGATGGCGCATCCAGGTCGACGCCGGCGACCGGCCGCCGGACCCGAACCCAGAAAGGGCCGTTCGGCAGTCGTGGCAGCGGCCTATAGGTCGCGGTACGAGATAGGCGGGCGAAATCACCCGGATCCGGGCGGGAGACGACAGACCATATCGGCCGGCTATATTTTGGGGTTGGACGGCCGATGGCCCCCCATATCTGGCCTTCTGGCCGGATGGCGACCCTGTCGTTGTGGTGATGGACACTCACCCAGGGATGACCTATGGTGCTACCAGTGCGACGCAGCGTATTGACGACCCGCGCCGAAAGGGATGTTTCGTGCCAGCGAACCTCATGTTGGAGATCCGGGCCACCGCGCTGCCGTCGATCGGCGCAGGCGCCTGCCGATAATTGGTGTGCCATTAACCGAAAATTGGTAAAAAATGACCAGCGGGCTGGGCGAGGCGAAGACGTGGCGACCATGACCACGCGTTGCACATAACCGCCACGCCTCGGCGCGGATGCGAACTACCACCGCCGAGTGACATCAGAGCGCTGGGTTTCCTCACTCTATTTCTCACGTCATGACGAGGGGCGGTCGTGGTCACAGCTCAGCCGACAGTTCAGGCGGATCGGTTCGGATCCGGGCGGAACGAATGGATCCTGGTCGTGTTCACCGGCACGACCAACCTGGCCGACGCCGTCGCCCGGATCGCCCTCCCGCTGCTCGCCGCGCAGGTCAGCCGGTCGCCGATCGTGGTGACCGCGGTCGCCGCGATCATGAGCCTGCCCTGGCTGGTGGCCGCGCTGCACATCGGCGTCTTCGTCGACCGGATGGACCGGCGAGCCCTGCTGATGGCCGCCGAGATCGCCCGGCTGGTCTCCGTCGGCGCACTACTCGTCGGGGTGCTCGTGGCACGCCCGACCCTGCCCCTGATCTACCTCGCCGCGCTGGTCATCGGGCTGGCCGACGTGGTGGCCGGGCTCGCCGGCGTCTCCATCGTCCCGTCGGCCGTGCCCAAGCGGCGGTGGGAGACCGCCAACGCCCGGATCACGGCCCTGGAGTACCTGTTCAACGGCTTCGTCGGTCAGCCGATCGGCGGCTTCCTGGTCGCCATCGGCTTCGGGCTCGCGCTCGGCGTCACCGGCTTCGCCTATGCCGCCGGCGCCGTACTGCTGCTGCTGCTGGTCGGCACTTTCAAGGTGGCCAGCACCACGCGCAGGAACTCGGTGAACGACGACATCCGCGAAGGACTTCGGTTCCTGTGGCGCCACCGGCTGCTCCGGACGATGGCGTTGCTTATCGCGATCATGGCCGGCTGCTGGGCGGCCTGGCTGGCGCTCATCCCGGTCTACGCGGTCGGTGGTCCGCTCGGCCTCGACGAACGGCAATACGGCTTCCTGCTCACCTGTCTCGGTGCGGGTGGCGTACTGGGCACCGTGATCGTGGGGCGGCTCAACCGCTGGCTCGGGCGCCGCTGGTGCATGTTCACCGACGTCATCGGCGCGTTCGCGCTCGTCGCCACGCCGGCCCTGTTGCCCGCCCGTCCGTCGAGCGCCTGGCTCATCGGCGCGGCGGCATTCGTCGCTGGCGCCGGCGGCACGATGTGGACGGTCAACGCCCGGTTTATCACCCAGTCCCTGGTGCCGGCCGACATGCTCGGGCGTTACAGCGCAGCAAGCCGGCTGGTGGCCTGGGGTATGACCCCGCTCGCCGCTATCCTCGGCGGACTCCTCGCCGAGGTCTTCTCCTACCAGGTGGCGTTCGGTACCTTCGCGGTGCTCTGCGTGTTGTTGATCTACCCGTTCTTCAAGGTGGTGACACCTGGGCGGATGGCGGAGGTGGACGGCACCCCAGGGGACCAGCCGGTGGGCGCGCCGTCGGATCAGACCGCCGAAGCCAGACGGGCCGGCAATGCCACGCGGGCCGGCGACGACGACCTGCCGGAGACGGCGACCACGGCCGGTCCCCGATGATCGAGTCGGGTTCGACCCTCTGGCACTGGTTCTCCGACTCGGCCCACCGGCACGCCCAGGCGCCCGCGCTGCGGGTCGCCGGACAGCAACTGACCTACGCCGAGTTGCTCCGGCTGACCGAGTCGCTGGCCACCCGGCTGGTACGGACGCACGGCACCCCGCCCCGGGTGGTCGGGCTCTGCGCCTCCCGCAGCCTCGCCGCCTACGCCGGATACCTCGCCGCGCTCCGGCTGTCGGCGACGGTCGTCCCGCTCGCCCCCGACCTACCGGTGGAACGCGCCCGGCGGATCTGTGCGGCAGCCGCCGTGGACCTGCTGATCACGGACGACAGCGGGCAGCGGGTCGCGGACGACGGTCCCGGCCCGCTCGACGTCCTGCCGCTGTCCGGCGCTCCGCACCACCCGTGGTGGGCCGAGCCGGACCGGCCGTGGTCCGAGCCCTACTCGGGCAACCCGGACGACATCGCCTACATCCTGTTCACCTCGGGATCCACCGGCAGCCCCAAGGGGGTGCCGATCCGGCACCGGAACCTGACCGGGTACCTGGCACACTGCGTCACGTCCTACGAGGTGGGTCCCGGGTCCCGGTTGTCCCAGACGTTCGAACTGACCTTCGACCCGTCCGTGTTCGACATGTTCGTCGCCTGGCTCTCCGGCGCGCTGCTCGTGGCGGCGGCACCGGGCGACACCATGGCGCCGGTGCGGTACGTCAACGACAACGGCATCACCCACTGGTTCTCCGTCCCGTCGGTGATCTCGCTGGCCCGGCGGCTGCGGTCGCTGAAGCCCCACAGCATGCCCACCCTGCGGTACAGTCTCTTCGCCGGTGAGCAGCTCACCCTCGGGCAGGCCCGGGCCTGGGCTGAGGCGGCACCGCACAGCATCCTGGAGAACCTCTACGGCCCCACCGAACTCACGGTGACCTGCACCCGGTACCAACTGCCTGCCGATCCGGCACGCTGGCCCCGCACCAGCAACGACACGGTGCCAATCGGCCGGGTGCACGCCCACCTCCAGGGCATGCTCCGGCGGGCGGACGGTGCCCCAGCCGACGACGGCGAGCTCTGCGTCCGCGGTAGCCAGCGGTTCGACGGCTACCTCGACGCGGCACAGGACGACGACCGGTTCGTGACGTACGACGGGGAACGGGCCCGCCCGTTCACCGGCCGACCCGGCCCCGCCGACTGGTACCGGACCGGTGACCGGGTCCGGTGGGAGGACGGTGCGCTGGTCCACCTCGGCCGGCTCGACGACCAGGTCAAGATCCACGGCTACCGGATCGAACTGGGTGAGATCGAGTCCGTCCTGCGCCGTCACCCGGGCGTGGTCGACGTGGTGGTACTGGCGCTGCCCACCGGCTCCGGGCCGGCCGAGCTGCACGCGATCTACACGTGCGAGGACGTGGACAGCGCATCGCTGGCCCGGGTGGTGGCCGACCACCTACCGCCCTACATGGCTCCGTCGAGGTACCACCGGGTCGAGTGCCTTCCGGTCAACAGCAACGGGAAGGTCGACCGCAAGCGACTGGCAGCCGACCTCGGGGCGGCGTGACGGACGCCGCTGGGAGGGCGGCCGGGCGCACGCCCGTCTTGGCCGCCGGACCGCTGATCAATCGGGAGCAGACATGCCGATGACACGGCCCGCCGCCCCCGGCCGGCCCGCGTTCCGGCTCCTGGGACCGGTGGAGTTCCACGACGGTACGCAGTGGCGGGGGATGGGCTCGGCGAAGCAGCGTGCGCTGCTAGCGATGCTGCTGCTCAAGGCCGACCAGGTGGTGTCGCTCGAACAACTCGTCGCCGAACTCTGGGACGATTACCCGCCCGCCTCGGCCAGCAGTCTGGTGGCCGGCTACGCTTGGCGGCTGCGGCGGGCGCTCAACGATCGGGACGGTCGGATCCTGACCACCCGCAGCCCCGGGTACCGGCTTGTGGTGCCGCCCGACCGGATCGACATCGGGCAGTGTGAGCGGCTGCTGAAGCGAGCCCACGCCGACCTGGCTGCCGGTCTCCCCGCGGCCGCCGCCGAGGGGTTCGAGGCGGCATTGGCCCTGTGGCGCGGCGCTCCGCTGGCCGACGTGCGGCCGACCCCGATGGTGATGGCCGAGGTCGCCCGGCTTGAGGAGACCCGGATCGCCGCCATCGAGGCTCGCATCGGTGCCGAGTTGGAGCTGGGGCGGCACGGGATGCTCCTACCCCAACTCAAGGTGCTGGTCGGTCAGCATCCGCTCCGGGAACGGCTGCACGCCCACCTGATGACCGCTTTGTACCGGGACGGCCAACAGGCGGTGGCGCTCGGCGCCTACCGGGACCTGCGGCGCCTGCTGGTCGACGAGTTGGGAATCGAACCCAGCGAGTCGTTGCGCGACCTAGAACAGCGCATCCTCCGCAACGACCCCTCGCTACGGCTGCCCGGGACCGCCGTCCAGAGCCCACCGGTGCCCACGGCGTGGACGCGACCCCGGACGCTGTCCCACTTCCCCGCCGATCCGGCTTGCCTGCAGGGCCGGCGGCCGGAACTCGACCGGCTGGTCACCGCCGTACGCGCCGGTCGGCTCGGCGTGGTGCACGGACTCGCTGGTGCTGGCAAGACCGCGTTGGCCGTCCGCGTGGGCCATGTGCTCGCCGCGGACTACCCCGACGGGCTGCTCTTCGTCTCGACGCAGGGTGGCGTGGTGGACGCACCCCGGGCGGCGGATCACGTGCTGAGCAGGGTCGCCGACGCGCTCGCACTGCCGCCGCCAGCCGGCGCGCACCCGTCGGCGGGCTGGTCGGCGATGCTCGGCGGACGCCGGGTGCTGGTCGTTCTCGACGACGTGACAGCCGTGGCCCAGGTACGCGACCTGTACCCGGTGCCCACCGGCAGCGCCCTGGTGATCACATCGCGCTCCGGGCTGACCAGCGTGGACGGTGCGGTCCGGGTCTGGGTGGGCGGGCTCGACCCGGACGACGCGGTGGAGATGCTCCGCTTCCACCTCGGGGCGGAGCGGGTGAATGCCGAGGAGCCGGCAGCGCGGACGCTGATCGCCCGCTGCGACGCGCTGCCGTTGGCGGTACGGATCGCCGCCGCGCGGCTGGCCGCCCGGCCGAGCTGGTCGATAGCCGCGTTCACCGCCCGGCTGGCCGACCCGACCAACCGGCTCGACACCCTGGCCAGCGAGTCGATGACGCTTCGCGACTGTCTGACTGCCGCGGTGCGGACGCTGACCCGGTACCGCGACGGCACCGAGGTGCGCGCGTTGCGGCTGCTGGGGTGGCTGACGCCGGCACCAGTGAGCGTGCCCACCCTGGCTTGGCTGTCCGGGCAGCCGGCCATCGCCGCGGAGGCGATGGTCGAGCGCCTGGTGGACGCCGGGCTCGCCGAGGCACTGCCGGACGGCCGGTACCGGATTCCCGATCTGGTCCGCGCGTATGCCCGTGAGCTGGACCGGGAGCCGGATGAGGCCGAGCCGTGGATCGGATCGGGAGGTCCGCTCGGCGCCGCTCCCCCCTACCGGTGAATCCCGCACCACCGGCGCGGTACGGGTGCCCGGGTCGGTCAGGCCGCCGCGATCGCTTCGATCTCAATGATCCACTCCGGATCGAAGATGCCGGTGATAATGACTGTCAGCGCGGGCTTGTGCGGGCCGAGCATCTCGTTGCGCACCCGGGTGTTGACGGCGGCGTGTGCCCGGTCGGCCAGGAACGTGGTGACCTTGACCAGGTTGCCGACACTCATGCCGGCGTCCGCGAGAATCGCGGCGATGTTGTCCCACACCTGCCGGCACTGGGCTTCCGCGGTCGGTGGCACGTACCCGTCCCGTGTCTGCGGAATCTGTCCGCTGATGAACAGCAGTCGCTGCGCCCCTTGGACCTCCAGTGCGTTCTGGTAGCCGCCGCTCGTCTCGGGTACCGACGCCGGGTTGATCGGTGTCACCTGGAGAGTATCGATCACTTGACGTCCTTCCGGCTTTCCTGCTATCGGGTGCGATGTGTCACCTTAGTCGACGGTCGCCGAGCGGATCCGGAAGTGGCCGGATCCGGGGAAGCTGTCGCGTCACGGCAACGCCGACGCCGACGACCAGCAGGAAGACTTGTCCCGATGCGATCATGACCACTGCCGCGCGGCGCTGGTCGGGCGGTCGTGTTCCCCGGACCTCGGCGCAGAGCGGCCGGCATGATGGCAACCCACCGGTACGCCCGCATCCCCAGCCGGTGAGCCTCCTCCGGCGGCAAGGTCGTCGAGGTCGCGCTTCAGGCACCGGCGTCGATGGGCAGCCGGCTGTTGCCTGCCTCCGTGCCGTACGACTCTCCCCGCCGCTCCGGCGGGGCCACGGCGGGCGGACCCAGGGCCCGCCCGCCGTGTCCGTAGCCCGGCCACCGTCAGCCGGTCGCCTTGATTTTTAGCAGCCCCACCGAAGCGGCACCACTCTGCAGGACCACCCGCAACCGTCGCGAGTTCCTGCCCGAGCTGGCGCGGGAGGCCGAATCAGGCAGGTACGAGGACGGGGTCTCCACCATCGACAGCGGCTACGGTTGCCCGGAGGCGCAGTTGTTGCTCGTACGCGTGACGGTGTATTCGGTGTCGTCGTGGGTGATGCCCGACGGTGAACCGTCGAAGTAGGTTTCGACCTTCTGCCAGCCCCGGCGCTGCTCGTAGTGCAGGTGCGGTGCGCCGGAGTTGCCGGTGCTGCCGACCCGCCCGATCTGCTCGCCTCCGTCGACCCGCTGGCCGACCCGGACCAGCGGCGGTTCGAGCAGGTGGAGGTACTGCGTCTCCCACCTGCCACCGTGGTCGATCTTCACCCAGTAACCGCCGCCACGGCCACGCGGGCCGTCCGGGTTGTCCGGGGTACGGCCGCCCAGGGACCCGTTGATCCCGGCCTCGGTGACCGTGCCGGCGTAGGACGCGAGCACCGGCCGCCCCCACGCCTCGCCTTCGGTGGGAAACAGGTCGACGTCGTAGTCGTCGTGGCCGGGGTAGGTGCCGAGCTGCCACGTCTCGCCGCAAGCAACGGGGAGCTGGAAGAGCGGGCGCGGACCGGGCGGCCGCAGCAGCGGCACGACGACCACGGCGATGGCGAGGACGGCCGCGACCGCACCGAACGCGAGGACCACTTGGAGGGAGCGGCTCCGAACGTGGCGGCGGGAGTGGAGCCCGCGTGGGTGGCCGGTCGTCACCTCACCGATCATGGCAGACGCCGGCAAGGCGCCGGCGTGTCGGTGACGCTCGCGGCCGGAGATGGATCAGGCGCGGACGGCCGGTTCGGCGGGTCCCGTGACGGGGCCGTCACCCGGTCCGCCGTCGGTTGACCCGACCAGCACCGCGTCGGCGGCGCGGGCGGGGGCCATCGCCGGTAGCCGGCGGACGTCCCGGCTGGCCAACATGCCGAGAACGGAGAACACCACCAACGCGGCGAGGATCAGCAGCGTGTCGCGGGTGCCGATCGCCGCGGCGACCGGCCCGACCGCCACCTGGCCGAGCGGGATGGCAACAAAGGACCCCAACATGTCGTACGAGTAGACGCGGGCCAGTCGGTCGGCCGGGATGTGCTGCGCGATCGACGTCTCCCAGGCCACCGCGAACTGTTCGACGGCGATCCCGACCGCCACTCCGGCCGTCGCCAGCACGACGATGGTCGGCGCCAGGGCCAGCCCCAACAGCAGGAACGACTCGGCGAACATGCAGGCCACACCGAGCAGCAGCAGCCGGCGTACCCGGATCCGCAGGGCGATCAACCCGCCGATGACCATTCCGGCGGTTTCCGCCGCCAACACCACGCCCCAGGCACTGCGGCCGATCGTCTCGTCCGCGATGGCCGGGCCGAGCACGTTCACGCCGCCGGCGAGCGCCGCGTTGAGGACCATGAAGCCGAGCACGACCACCCAGACCCAGGTCCGCGCGGTGAACTCGGTCCAGCCCTCCCGGAGGTCGGCGACGATGCTCGTGCGGGTGCTCTTTGCTCGGGGGGCAGCGACCCGGACTCCGGTGAAGGCGACAGCCGCCATGGCGAAGGTGAGCGCGTCGACGGCGAGGCCCCAGCCGGGCCCGACAGCGGCCACCAGGAGGCCACCGAGCGCCGCGCCGCCGATCATGCCAGCGTTCATGCCAAGCCGGATGATCGCGTTGGCCGGCTGGATCAGCTCCGGCGGCACAGTCTGCGGCGTCGCGGCGGCCGAGGCCGGCTGGGCCAGTGCGCTCACGACGCCGTTGGCCGCGGCGAGCACCAGCAGCAGCGGGATCGTCGCCGCACCGGTCAGCACCAGGGCGGCCACCGCCGCCTGGGTCAGCGCACCGAGCACGTTGGAGCCGACCAGCACCACCCGGCGCGGAATCCGGTCAGCCAGCACCCCGCCGAAGATCACGAACAGCACGTTCATCAGCGATCTTGCGCCAACCACCAGGCCCAAGTCGCGCACCGAGCCGGTCAGGTCGAGTACGGCGAAAGCCAGCGCGATGGGGGCGACCGCGTTGCCCAGCATGTTGACCAGCCGACCGGCAGCCAGGTAACGGAACGCGGCGTACCGCAGCGGAGCGACCATCAGTCCTCGATCCGGAGCAGGGGGCAGTGGTAGCGCTGACCTGGATCTTGCCGGGGACGTGTGGCGCCCGAGCGGCCGGGCGGCGCAACTCGGAGGCCAGTACGGCGTCGACCATCGGATTGAGGTCGGCCTGGTCGCTCTCGCTGGGCGGAAGCGCACGCGTCCGCCACCAACTGCCGTCCGCGGTCGTCGCCCTGCCGTCGATGGCGGTGGTGGCAGCTCGCGCCGGCACCGCCGGAACGGTCAGCAGCGGCAAGCCGAGGTCTGGGTCCGGCGAGAACTCACGTCGTGATGATCACGTGTAGATCCCGTGGTCCGTGGACGCCCTCGACCCGGTTGAGTTCGATGTCACTCGTGGCGGAGGGTCCGCTGATCCAGGTCAGTGGCCGGTGCGGATCGACGCGGGCGAGGGCGTCGGGCACGGTGGCGACGACCTGGTCGGCCCGCAGCACGCAGACGTGCACGTCGGGCAGCAGGGTGATGATCCGACGGCCCTGGTCCGGGGCCGCGTCGAGCACGATGGTGCCGGTCTCGGCGACGGCCACGGCCGCCGCGGTGACGACCCCGTCCACGGCCGCGATCCGCTCCGCGGTGAGGTTGTCGTCCGGCACCGCGGTGACGCTGTCGGGCAGCCAGTGCCGGGGCAGTCCGGGCGGGACCACGACGCGCCGGTGGCCGAGTACCTCGTCGACGATCCGGGCGACGTCGGCCTCGGCGCACCGGTGCACGGCAGCCCGGTAGTCGGTGAGCCGGTGGACGAGCACGTCGAGATCGACGGCGACGGAGCCGGCGGACCGGTAGTCCCGGGGCACCTCGGCCGGCGCTGTCCCCGGCTCGGCGAGGGCGGCACGGAGCCGGCCGAGGATGAGCTCGCGTGCGGTCACCGCTCGGCCCACCACTGGCGGAAGCTCCGCGGTGGCGGCTGCGGCAGGTCACGGCTGGCGGCCCAGCCGGACAGTGGTGGCGGCAGGCCGCGCCCGCGGGGGCCAGCGAGCCGGCTCAGCTTCGCGGCGCGCTGCGCGGCCGCGTACAGCGCCGGGTGGTCCATCGTGTACGCGGCGGCGGCCATCGCCGCGGCCTCGGCACGCGGATGGGGCGCCTGGCTGCGCAGGTGGACCAGGATGGACGGGATGTCGATCATCACCGGGCAGGCGTCGTAGCAGGCCCCGCAGAGCGACGACGCGAACGGCAGGGAGGCGTTGTCGGCGACTCCGGTCAGTTGCGGGGAGAGCACCGCCCCGATCGGGCCGGGGTAGACCGACCCGTACGCGTGCCCGCCGGTGCGTTCGTACACGGGGCAGACGTTGAGGCAGGCCGAGCAGCGGATGCAGTGCAGCGCCTCCCGGCCGACCGGGTCGGCGAGCACCGCGCTGCGCCCGTTGTCGAGCAGCACCAGGTGGAACGCCTGCGGCCCGTCGCCCGGGGTCACGCCGGTCCACATCGAGGTGTAGGGGTTCATCCGCTCCCCGGTCGACGCCCGGGGCAGCAGCTGGAGGAAGACTTCGAGGTCCCGCCAGGTGGGGATGACCTTCTCGATGCCCATCACGGTGATCAGGGTCTCCGGCAGGGTGAGGCACATCCGCCCGTTGCCCTCGGACTCGACGACGGCGAGGGTGCCGCTCTCGGCGACGGCGAAGTTCGCCCCGGAGACGGCCACCCGCGTGCTCAGGAACGTCTCCCGCAGGTGCCGGCGCGCGGCGGCGGCCAGGGCCGCCGGCTCGTCGGTGAGCGCCGGGTCGACGCCCGGCATCGCGCGCAGGAAGATCTCCCGGATCTCCGCCCGGTTGCGGTGGATCGCCGGCACCAGAATGTGGCTGGGCCGGTCGTCGCCGAGCTGCACGATCAGCTCGGCGAGGTCGGTCTCGACCGGCTCGATCCCGGCGGCCTCAAGTGCCTCGTTGAGGCCGATCTCCTGGGTGGCCATCGACTTGACCTTCATCACCCGGTCGGCGCCGGCCTCCCGGACCAGGTCGGTGACGATCCGGTTGGCCTCGACCGCGTCGGCGGCCCAGTGCACCGTGCCGCCGGCGGCGGTGACCGCCGCCTCCAGTTGCTCCAGCAGCTCGGGCAGGCGGGCCATGGTGTCGCTCTTGATGGCCCGCCCGGCGGCCCTCAGCTGCGGCCAGTCCGGCACCTCACCGACCACCGCGGCTGACTTGGTCCGGATCGTGGTGGTGGCGTGGCCCAGGTTCCGGCGCAGCTGGGCGTCGGACAGCGCACGCCGGGCGGCGGCCGGGAACGGCTCGGCGCCGCGCAGGTGCCCGACGCCGGGCGGCGCGGTGGCCGGCATGCCGAGGAAGGACCGGGTCATCTCGCACCTCCGGTGGGGGGCGTCGCCCTCGCCGCGGCGTGCCGCTCACCGGCCGGGTCCGCCTCGGTGTTGGCCAGGATCTCGGCCAGGTGCACGGTCCGTACGCCGGCACGCAGCCGGGACAGCCCGCCGCCGATGTGCATCAGGCAGGAGGCGTCCCCGGCGGTGCACACGTCCGCCCGGGTGGCCAGTACGTTGCGCATCTTGTCGGCGAGCATCGCCGTCGAGGTGTCCGCGTTCTTCAGCGCGAACGTGCCGCCGAAGCCGCAACACTGCTCCGCCTGCGGCAGCTCCACCAGCTCCAGCCCTCGCACCTCGCGCAGCAGGCGCAGCGGCCGGTCCCCCACCCGCAGCATCCGCAGCGAGTGGCAGGTCGGGTGGTACGTCACCCGGTGCGGGTAGTACGCGCCCACGTCGGTCACCCCGAGCACGTCCACGAGGAACTCCGACAGCTCGTACGTGCGGCCGGCGATCTCGTCGGCCCGGCTGGCCAACCGCTCGTCGCCCGCCCGCCGGGCCACCATGGCGTGCTGGTGCCGCACCGAGCCGACGCACGAGCCGGAGGGGGCCACCACCACGTCGTACCGGCCGAAGACCCGCACGTGCCGGCGTACCAGGCGCAGCGCGTCGTCCGGGTAGCCGGTGTTGATGTGCATCTGCCCGCAGCAGGTCTGGTCCTCGGGAAAGACGACCTGGTGACCGAGGCGCTCCAGCAGCCGCACCGTGGCCATCGCCGCCTGCGGGAACAGCGTGTCAGCCAGGCAGGTCACGAACAGCGCGACACGCATCCTCAACCACCCATCCGGTCTTCGGCAGCTCGCCAGGCCGCCTGGTCGCCCCTCGGCTCGTACCGCACGAGGTGCTGGGTCTCGCGCAGGACGGTCCGCAGGGCCGGCAGGTCGCCGCCGACGACGCCCGCGGTCCGGGCCTGCATCAGGATGTTACCGAGCGCGGTGGCCTCGACCGGCCCGGCGATCACCGGCAGTCCGCAGGCGTCGGCCGTCAGCTGGCAGAGCAGTTCGTTGCGGGCGCCGCCGCCGACGACATGCACGGCGTCGACGTTCCGGCCGGACAGCTGCTGGGCCTGGTGGACGGCGCGCCGGTGGGCCAGTGCCAGGCTGTCGATAATGCAGCGGACCGTGGCGGCCGGGGTGGCGGGAACCGGCTCGCCAGCACGCCGGCAGGCGTCGGCGATGCGCGCCGGCATGTCGCCGGGGGGCAGGAACACCGGGTCGTCCGGGTCGACGACGGACCGGAAGGCCGGCTCCCCGGCCGCCTGCCGCAGCAAATGGGGCAGGTCGACGGCGCCCCAGGTCCGCAGCGACTCCTGCAGCAGCCACAGGCCCATCACGTTCCGCAGGTACCGGATCGTTCCGTCGACGCCGGACTCGTTCGTGAAGTTGGCCCGCCGGCTCGCCTCGGTGAGTACGGGGGCGTCGAGTTCGACTCCCACGAGGGACCAGGTACCGCAGGAGATGTAGGCGAACCGCTCCCCGGTCGCGGGCACGCCGACGACCGCGGACGCGGTGTCGTGGGAGCCGACCGCCACCACCTCGGCGGTGCCGGGCAGCCCCAGGTCGGGCCGGACCGGGCCGATCCGGGTGCCCGGCTCGTGCAACGGCGGAAACAGGTCGGTACGGATGCCCGCGTCGGCCATCAGGTCGGTGGCCCAGGCCCGCCGGCGCAGGTCGTACAGCTGGGTCGTCGAGGCGTTGGTGAGTTCGGCGCCGATCCGGCCGGTGAGCCAGTACGTGATGAGATCCGGGATCAGCAGGAGTCGATGGGCGGTGCCCAGTTGCGGCGTCCCGGCCGCCGCGACCAGCTGGTAGAGGGTGTTGAACGGTAGCTGCTGCAACCCGGTGGTGGCGTAGAGCCGCTCCTCCCCCAGCTGCGTCGCCACCCGCTCGGCCACCCCGTCGGTACGCGCGTCGCGATAGTGCACCGGGTTGCCCAGCAGCGCCCCGGAGGCATCGAGCAGCCCGTAGTCGACGGCCCAGGAGTCGACGCCGATGCTCGTCACCGGACCTGCGGCCCGCAGCCCGGTGCGGACGCCGTGCCACAGATTAAGGATGTCCCAGTGCAGGGTGTCCCCGACGCGGACGGGTTCGTTGGTGAACCGGTGCGCTTCGGTGAGCTCCACCCGGCCGGCGCCGACGCGACCGAGCATGACCCGGCCGCTGGACGCCCCCAGGTCGACGGCGGCGACGGTGACGACGGCGCTCACCGGACCCCCACCGGAAGCCGCGCGTCCTCCTCGTCGCACATCGGACTCCTGACCAGCACGTTGTTGCTCATCCCCGGCACCGGATCAGCGGAGGAAGGCCGCGGCGACGCCCGCGTCCACGGGGATGTGCAGACCCGTCGTGTGTGACAGCTCACCGCCGGTGAGCACGAAGACCGCGTTGGCGACATGCTCGGGTAGCACCTCCTGCTTGAGCAGGGTGCGCTGGGCGTAGAACTCCCCCAGCTTCTCCTCCGGCACGCCGTAGACGGCGGCGCGCTGGGCGCCCCAGCCGCCGGCGAAGATGCCGGAGCCGCGCACCACGCCGTCGGGGTTGACGCCGTTGACCCGGATCCCGTGGCCGCCCAACTCGGCGGCGAGCAGGCGGACCTGGTGCGCCTGGTCGGCCTTCGCCGCGCCGTAGGCGACGTTGTTCGGGCCGGCGAACAGGGAGTTCTTGCTGGAGATGTAGACGATGTCGCCGCCCATCCCCTGGTCGATGAGGACCCGGGCGGCCTCGCGCGAGACCAGGAAGGAGCCCTTGGCCATCACGTCGTGCTGGATGTCCCAGTCCGCCTCGGTCGTCTCCAGCAGCGACTTCGACAGCGAGAGCCCGGCGTTGTTGACCACGAGGTCCAGTCCGCCGTAGGCGAGCACCGCCTCGCGGACCGCGGCGGCCACCGCGTCGGCGTCGGTGACGTCCACGGGTACGGCCACCGCGACGTCCGGGCCGCCCAGCTCGCCGGCGACGGTTTCGGCAGCGGCGGTGTCCCGGTCGGTGACCACCACGCAGGCGCCCTCGGCGGCGAGCCGGTGGGCGATGGCGCGGCCGATGCCGGAACCGGCTCCGGTGACCAGGGCGACCCGGGTCGCCAGCGGCTTCGGCTTGGGCATCCGGGCCAGCTTGGCCTCTTCGAGGGCCCAGTACTCGATGCGGAACTTCTCGGCCTCGTCGATCGGGGCGTACGTCGACACGGACTCGGCGCCGCGCATGACGTTGATCGCGTTAACGTAGAACTCCCCGGCGACGCGGGCGGTCTGCTTGTTGGTCCCGAAGCTGAACATGCCCACGCCCGGGATGAGGACGACGGCAGGATCGGCGCCGCGCATCGGGGGGCTGTCCGGGCCGGCGTGCCGCTCGTAGTAGGCGCGGTAGTCGTCGCGGTAGGCGGCGTGCAGTTCCCTCAGCCGGGCAATGGTCTCCGCCAGCGGGGTGGTCGGTGGCAGGTCGAGCACCATCGGGCGGACCTTGGTGCGCAGGAAGTGGTCGGGGCAGGAGGTGCCGAGCGCCGCGAGCACGGGGTGCCGCTCGCGGGCGACGAAGTCGAGCACCACGTCGGTGTCGGTGAAGTGCCCGACCTGCGGGCGGTCGGTCGACGCCAGGCCCCGGAGGACCGGCGCCAGCGCCGCTGCCCGGGCTCGCCGCTCGCTCGGCGGCAGCGGCTCGTAGCCGGCGACCACCGGGCCGAACGGATCGGGCCGGCCCCGCTCGTCGAGGTACGCCTGTGCGGTGCGGATGATCTCCAGCGAGTTGCGCTCGCACTCCTCGCTGGTGGCCCCCCACGCGGTGATGCCGTGCCCGCCGAGGATGACGCCGATCGCCTGGGGGTTGGCCTTCGCCACGGCGGCGATGTCGAGGCCGAGCTGGAAGCCGGGCCGCCGCCAGGGCACCCAGAGCACCCGGTCGCCGAAGATTGCCTTGGTCAGCTCCGGCCCGTCGGCGGCGGTGGCGATCGCGATGCCGGCGTCGGGGTGCAGGTGGTCGACGTGCGCGGCGTCGACCAGGCCGTGCATGGCCGTGTCGATCGACGGCGCCGCGCCGCCCCGCCCGTGCAGGCAGTAGTCGAACGCGGCGACCATCTCGTCTTCCCGCTCGACGCCGGGGTAGACGTCGGCCAGGGCGCGCAGCCGGTCGAGCCGGAGCACGGCCAGACCGGCCTCGGTGAGGGTGCCGAGGTCACCGCCGGAGCCCTTGACCCACAGCAGCTCGACGGGGCCGCCGGTCACCGGGTCGGTGGTCTCGCCCTTGGCCGAGGTGTTGCCTCCGGCGTAGTTGGTCGTGGTCGGGTCGGCCCCGAGCCGGTTGCTGCGGGCTACCAGCGCCTGAACCTCGGAATGCATCGTCCTCATGTCCCCTGTCTGTGTTTCTCGGTGGTGCTCAGGCGCCCCAGCCGGCCTGCTGGCCGCCGACGCGTTCGGCGCGGATCTTCTCGAAGTAGCCGGAGCGGGCGTACGCGGCCATCGGATCCGGGTCCAGGCCCAGGTCGGCGCGCAGCTCGGCGAGCAGCGGCCGCACATCGGTGTGGTACGCGTCCATCAGCACCGCGTTGGCTCCGAGCACGTCGCCGGCCTGCTGCGTGGCGGCGAGTGCGTCGGCGTCGACGAGCAGCGCCTTGGCGGTGGCCTCCTGCACGTTGAGCACCGAGCGGATGATCGCGGGAATCTTCGGCTCGATGTTGTGGCACTGGTCGAGCATGAAGGCGATGCCGGCCTCCGGGCGCAGGGCGTCACCGCGAATGATCTCGTGCATGATGCGAAACAGCTGGAACGGGTCCGCGGAGCCGACCATGAGATCGTCGTCGGCGTAGAAGCGGGAGTTGAAGTCGAACGCCCCCAGCTTCCCGGCCCGCAGCAGGAACGCCACGATGAACTCGATGTTGGTTCCGGGCGCGTGGTGCCCGGTGTCGATGACCACCTGCGCCTTCGGCCCCAGTTCCAGGCAGTGCGCGTACGCGGTGCCCCAGTCCGGCACGTCGGTGGCGTAGAAGGCCGGCTCGAACAGCTTGTACTCCAGTAGCAGCCGCTGGCCGTCGCCGAGCCGGTCGTAGGTTTCGCGCAGGGCGGCGGCGAGCCGGTCCTGCCGGGTGCGGATGTCGTCCTGACCGGGGTAGTTGGTGCCGTCGGAGAACCAGAGCTTGAGGTCGCGGGAGCCGGTGCGGTCCATGATGTCCACGCACTCGAGCAGGTGGTCGATGGCCTTGCGCCGCACCGCCGGGTCCGGGTTGGTGATGCTGCCCAGCTTGTAGTCGTTGTCCTGGAAGACGTTGGCGTTGATCGCGCCGAGGGCGACACCCTGGTCGGCGGCGTACTTCGCCAGGTCGGCGTAGTCGTCGACGCGGTCCCACGGGATGTGCAGGGCCACGGTCGGCGCCACAGCGGTGAGGCGGTGCACGACGGCCGCGTCGGCGATCTTCTCGTACGGGTTACGCGGCACGCCTTCCTGCGGAAAAACCTTGAACCGGGTGCCGGAGTTCGCGTACGCCCAGGACGGGGTTTCGATGCGCTGTGCGCGCAGGGCCCGCTTGACCCGGTCGCGGGTCAGCGCGTCAATCTGCGTCATGGTGTTTCTCCCGTCTGGGAGGCGAGCTGCGCCTCGAGGTTGAAGACCTCGTCCAGCGGCCGCATGGCGCGGTCGGCTGTTTCGTGGTCGAGGTTGAGGAAGAAGGACGCCATCTCCGCCTGCCATCGGGCGTTGACGTCGTGTGCCTGCATGGCGGCCTGGGCCGCCGCGAAGTCATCGGTCGTCAGGAACCCCACGAGCAGGCCGTCCTCGCGGAGGAACAGCGAATAGTCGCGCCACCCGCTCTCGGCCAGGGCGGCGAGCATCTCCGGCCAGACCCGCTCGTGCCGGGCGCGGTACTCGTCCAGCCGGGCCGGGTCGACCTGCAGGGTGAAGCAGATACGGGGCATGGTTCTCCCGTCGGGCCCCCGGTCGGTGCCGGCCGCGAGCGCCGGCACCGACCGAGCGGCGGTCAGAACTGGAACTGGTCGATGTTGTTCTTGTCGAAGACGGTGGGCGGGCCGAGGACGACCACCCCGTCCTTGCCGACGGTGAACTCGCCGAGCTTGCCGGCCTTGAACTTGTCGCCCTCGGCGCCGGTGATCTGGCCCGAGGCGAGCGCCGCGCCGGCGTACGCGGCGAGGTAGCCGAGGTCGGCCGGGCTCCACAGGGCGAACGCGTCGACCGTGCCGTCCTTGACGTACTCACGCATCTGGTTCGGGGTGCCCAGGCCGGTCAGCTTGACCTTGCCCTTGTACTGCGAGCCGCTGAGGTAGCGGGCCGCGGCCGCGACACCGACGGTGGTCGGGGAGATGATGCCCTTCAGGTTGGGGTACGACTGCAGCAGGCCCTGGGTCTCCTGGAAGGACTTCTGGTCGTCGTCGTTGCCGTACGCCACCGTGACCAGCTTGATCTTGCTGTACTCGGGCTTCTTCAGCTCCTGCTTCATCAGCTCGATCCAGGCGTTCTGGTTGGTCGCGTTGGCGGTAGCGGACAGGATGGCGATTTCGCCCTCGCCGCCGATCTGCTCGGAGATGAGCTTGACCTGGTTCTCCGCGATGCCCTGGGCGGTCACCTGGTTGACAAAGATCTGCCGGCACTCGGGCTTGGTGTCGGAGTCGAAGGTCACGATCTTGGCGCCGGCCGCCTTCGCCTGGTTCAGCGCGCCGCAGATCGCGTTCGGGTCGTTCGCCGAGGTCACGATGACATCCATGCCCTGCTGGGAGAGGGTGTTGATGTAGCTGACCTGGGACGAGGCGCTGGCCTCGGAGGGGCCGACCTCCTTGAACTCGCCCTTGACCTCGGTGACCGCCTCCTTGCCGCCGTTGTCCGCGGTGGTGAAGTACGGGTTGTTCACCTGCTTCGGCAGAAAGGCGATCTTGAGGCCCTCCTTGATCGGGGCGTCCGGGTTGGCGGCCCCGCTGGCCTGCGCGCCGCCGGCGTCGGTGCCGGAGTTCTCCCGGGTGGTGCCGCCACAGCCGGCGGAGCCGAGCACGAGGGCGGTCAGGGTGAGGGCGGTGGCTCCGAGGCGAAGCCGTCTGGAGGTGAACATCGTTATCCTTCCGGGGGAGGTGGGGGTGTGGAGACGGTCACGACGCGGTGAGCTGCGCGCGTTGCCGTCGGCGGTGCAGCCGGGCGCGGACGTCCGCGACCGCGTGGGGAAGTACCACGGAGGCGATGAGCAGGGTGCCGGTGACGATCGTCAGCGCGTTGGCGTCGACATCGGCGAGCTGAAGCGCGTTGCGCAGGACACCGAGGAGCAGGACGCCGGCCACCACGCCGAGCAGCCCGCCCCGGCCACCGAAGATGGACACGCCGCCGAGCAGCACGGCGGTCACCACGGTCAGTTCCAGTCCGGTGGCGTTGTCACCGCGGGCGCTGGCGTAGCGCAGGGTCCAGAACACGCCGACCAGCCCGCAGACGGCCCCGGAGGCCACGAACAGCCAGAACTTCGTCCGGGCCACCGACACGCCGGCGAAGGTGGCGGCCTCGCCGTTGTTGCCCATGGCGTACAGCGCCCGCCCGACCGGCGTGGCGTGCAGGACGACGCCGAACACCAGCGCCAGCAGAAGCACCGGGACGACCATGACGGGAATCGACGTACCGGGGATCGGTTGCACCACGGCGTCGGTCCAGTCGGCCGGGAAGTCGGCCACCGCCTGGTCGCCGAGCACGACGAAGGACAGTCCCCGGTACAGGGCGAGGGTGCCGATCGTCACCGCCAGCGACGGCAGGCCGAAGCCGGTGACGAACACGCCGTTGACCGCTCCGAGCAGGGCGCCCGACAGCACCACCAGCACGCAGATCAGCTCCAGCGACAGCCCGCTGGACAGCCACATCTGCCCCATCAGGGTGCTGCCGAGGCCGACCATGCTGGCCACCGACAGGTCGATCTCGCCGGTGATGACGATCAGCGTCATCGGCAGCGCGAGCAGGGCCAGCGGTACCAGGTCGAGCAGCAGGAACTGGGCGTTGCGGCCGGTGGCGAAGTTCGGCACCGACACGCTGGCCAGCAGCACCACCACCGCCAGCCCGGCCACGATCGCCGCGTCCCAGGAGCCGAGCGCGCCGCGCAGCCCGGCCAGGCGGCCCCTTTCCCGCCCGGCGACCGCGCCGGACGGTGGTGCGGTGTACAGGCTGTCATGCGCCACGTGCGCTTCTCCCTCTGAGCCGGGCCGCCATCCGCGCGGCCAGGAGCCGGTCCAGGCCGATGGCGGCGAGGATGAGCGCACCGACCACGGCCTGCTGCCAGAACGGATCGATGCGCAGGACTGCCAGCGAGCTGCCGATCGTGGTGAGCAGGACGGCGCCGAGCGCCGCGCCGAACACGCTGCCGCTGCCGCCGAAGATCGCCACACCACCGACCACCGCGGCGGCGACGACCTGGAGCTCCAGGCCGGTGCCGGCGGCCGCATCGAGAGTGCCGAACCGGGCGGCGTACAGCACGCCGGCGAGACCGGCGAGCGCGCCGCTGGCGACGAAGACGGCGAACACCCGCCGGCCGACCGGCACGCCGGAGAGCCGGGCCGCCGCCGGCTCGGAGCCGATGGCGTAGAGCTCGCGGCCGCTGCGGTAGGAGTGCAGGTAGAAGCCGGCGGCGGCGACCACGACCAGCGCGACCAGGAAGAGGACGGGTACGCCGAGCAACGTCTGGTTACCCAGGCGCAGGAACGACCGGGGCATGTCGGCGGCGTTGATCTGCTGGCCGGCGGCCCAGTAGTAGTCGATGCCGCGGAAGGCGTAGAGGGTGCCCAGGGTGATGACCAGCGCCGGAACCTTGGCCACCGCGATCAGGCCGCCGTTGACCGCCCCGCACACCGCGCCCAACGCGACACCGAGCAGGAGCGCGGCCGGCCAGGGGGTTCCGGGCGCGGCGAGGAACAGCTCGCCGGTGGCGAAGGCGACCAGCCCCAGGATCGACCCGACGGACAGGTCGACGTTGCGGGTGATGATGACCAGGGTCTGGCCGACCGCGAGGATCACCAGGATCGCGCAGCCCAGCAGCAGGTCCTTGATGCTCTGGCTGCTGAGGAAGCGGTCGTTGTGCAGCATGGTGACCAGGATCAGCGCGCCGAGCGCGAGCAGCAGGCTCAGCTCCCGTACGGCGAGCAGCCGCTCGGTGAGCCTGCGGCGCGGTCGGCCGGCGTCGGGTGGCGAGGTGTTGGCGATCCGTTCGGTCACGCCGGTGTCGGTGAGGCTCATGCGGTCGCTCCTTGACCGGTCGCGGCGAACATCACGGACGTCTCGTCGGCCTCGTCGCGGGACAGCTCGCGGACCAGGCGGCCCTCGTGCATGACGAGGACCCGGTCGGCCATGCCGAGCACCTCCGGGAGCTCGCTGCTGATCATCAGGATGGCCAGGCCCTCACCGGCCAGTTCGGACAGCAGCCGGTGGACCTCGGACTTGGTGCCGACGTCGATGCCGCGGGTGGGTTCGTCGATGATCAGGATCCGCGGCCGGGTGGCGAGCCACTTGGCGAGGACGACCTTCTGCTGGTTACCACCGGACAGGGTGGCCACCGGCGCGGCGAGCCGGGACGTCTTGACCTGCAGGCGGGTGGTCCACTGGCGCGCCTCGGCCCGCTCGGCGCCGCCGGAGAGCAGGCCCAGCCGGCTCAGGGCCCGACGCCGGGCCAGGGTGGCGTTGCGTTCCACCGACAATTCCATGACCAGGCCCTGCTGGCGACGGTCCTCCGGCACCAGCGCCATCCCGGCGGCGATCGCCTTGCGCGGGCTGCCGGCGGGCAGGACCCGCCCAGCGACGCGTACCTCGCCCGCGTCGTGGCGGTCGATGCCGAAGATGGCGCGGGCGACCTCGCTCCGACCGGCTCCGACCAGCCCGGCGAGGGCGACGATCTCACCGCCGCGGACGCTGAACGACACGTCGGAGAAGACGCCGGCGCGGCTGAGTCCGCGTACCTCCAGCAGGGTGTCGCGCAGTGGCGCGTCCTGCTTCGGGTAGAGCGAGGCGACGTCCCGGCCGACCATGCGCCGCACCACCTCGTCGACGGTGAGGTCGGCCGTCCGGTCGCTGGAGACCCAAGCCCCGTCGCGCAGCACGGTGAGCCGTTGGCACAGGTCGAACACCTCGTCGAACCGGTGCGAGATGAACAGCACCGCCGCGCCGCGCTCGCACAGCGACCGGGCGACCCCGAAGAGCCGTTCCACCTCGACGCCGGAGAGCGCGGCGGTCGGCTCGTCCATCACCAGGATCCGGGCGTCGAAGGAGAGCGCCTTGGCGATCTCGACCAGCTGCTGGTCGGCGATGGACAACCCGCGCGCGGGACGGCTGGGGTCGATCCGGACGCCGAGGCGGTCGAACAGCCGCTCGGCGGCGCGGTTCATCTCCCGGGTGTCGATGCGGCGGAAACTCCGCAGGGGCTGCCGGCCCATGAAGATGTTCTCCGCGACCGTCAGGTCCGGAAACAGCGTCGGCTCCTGGTAGATGACGGCGATCCCGGCGGACCGGGCGTCGGCGGGCCCACGCAGCAGCAGCGGGTGCCCGTCGAGGGTCATCCGGCCGGAGTCCGGCGCGTGGGCGCCGGCCAGGATCTTGACGAGGGTGGACTTGCCGGCCCCGTTCTCACCGACCAGGGCGTGGGCCTCACCGGGGTGAAGCTCCAGGTGCACTCCCCGCAGCGCCGCGACAGCGCCGAACGACTTTCTGATGTCGTCGAGGACGAGCAGCGGGGGCGCCTTCGTCCCGCGTGCGTCGGGGCTCATCCGACCCCCTTCTGAATCGTTTCATGCAACTTGGGATAGGACGCTAGGGGCTCACCTTCACACGCGTCAAGAGTTTCGAGGAGATTTCTCCTTGGTTAGCGGGCGTAGCCGCGGAGGACTCTCACCTCCCGGGGGGGGCGCCCGTCCCGTCGACGAACCGCCGCAGGGGGCGAGCGTGTGAAACGTTTTAGGAAGTTATAGACTGCTCCCGATCACCACTTCGGTCGGGCACTCCCGCATCGAGCGCCCCAGAAGGTCGGACGTCCACCAGAGACCGTCGAGGGAGCCATGTCAGCGGCAAGCATCAAGGAGGTGGCGCGGCACGCCGGTGTGTCCCTGGGCACCGTCAGCAACGTACTCAACCGGCCGAACAACGTCGCCCCCGCCACCCGCCAGCGGGTCCTCGACGCCATCGCCGAACTCGGCTACGTACGCAACGACTCCGCCCGCCAACTGCGCGCCGGACAGAGCCGCACCATCGCCATCGTCGTCCTCGACGTGGCCAACCCCTTCTTCACCGACGTGGTCCGCGGCGCCGAGCAGGTAGTCGAGGAGGCCGGCGCCATGCTCGTCGTCTGCAACAGCGGCGAGGACAGCGCGCGGGAACGCCGGCACCTCGAGCTGCTGGAAGAGCAGCGGGTGCGCGGGGTGCTCATCACTCCGGTCGGCCATGGCCGCCAGCCCAACCTTGGACGCCTCCACAACCGGGGAATTCCCGTGGTGCTCGTCGACCGCGGATCCGGCCGGGCCAGCCGCTGCTCGGTGGCGGTCGACGACGTGCTGGGCGGCCGCTTGGCCATGGAGCACCTCCTGGACCAGGGCCACCGCCGCATCGCCTACCTCGGTGGGCCCTTCTCCATCCCCCAGGTGGCCGACCGGCACGCCGGCGCGGCGGCGGCGCTGGCCGAGCGCGGCCCCGCCGCGGAGCTGCGCGTCGCGCCGACGACCAACCTGACGGTGGCCGCCGGCCGGCGCGCCGCCGAGGAGCTGTTGACCCTGCCCGTCCGGCAGCGCCCCAGCGCCGTCTTCTGCGCCAACGACCTGATCGCGCTCGGTGTGCTCCAGGAGCTGACCGGGCGCGGGCTGCGGGTGCCGGACGATGTGGCGATCGTCGGCTACGACGACATCGAGTTCGCCGACGCCGCGGCGGTCCCGCTGTCGTCGGTCCGCCAGCCGCGCGAGCAACTGGGGCGCACGGCCGCACAGCTGCTGCTGGAGGAGGCCGAGGCCGGCGAGTCGCACCGCCACCGGCACGTCGTGTTCCAGCCGGAACTCGTCGTCCGCCGCTCCAGCGACCGGCGATGATCGGCAGGCGCGGCTAGCCGGCGGTCGCCGACGCCAGGACGGCGTCCGGCCTGTTCCTCACCCGGGACACGCTGCTGTGGGAGCTGTTCTCCACGCTCACGCAGCGTCAGGAACGGCGTGCCGGACCGGAGGGGATCGATCACCGGACCGAGGACGTCCAGGTCGGCCCGGGCGGGCCGACCTGGACGTCCGGATCAGGCGAGGTCGAACCGGTCGAGGTTCATCACCTTGACCCACGCCGCGACGAAGTCCCGCACGAACTTCCCCCGCGCGTCGTCGCTCGCGTAGACCTCCGCCAGCGCGCGCAGCTCCGAGTTCGAACCGAAGACGAGATCGACGCGGCTGCCGGTCCACGTGACCTCGCCCGTGGCGAGGTCACGACCCTCGAAGGTGTTCGCGTCCTCGGACGTCGCCTTCCACGTCGTGCCCAGGTCGAGCAGGTTGACGAAGAAGTCATTGGTCAGCGACCCGGGGGTCGCGGTGAAGACGCCCATCGGCGACTGCTGGTAGTTCGCACCCAGGACGCGGAGACCGCCGACGAGGACCGTCATCTCGGGCGCGCTCAGGGTCAGCAGGTTCGCCTTGTCGATCAGGAGGAACTCAGCCGGCAGGCGGTGGCCCTTGCCGAGGTAGTTGCGGAACCCGTCCGCGGTCGGCTCGAGCGCGGCGAAGGACTCCACGTCGGTCTGCTCCTGCGACGCGTCGGTGCGGCCCGGCGTGAAGGGGACCTCGACGGCGTGGCCGGCGTTCTTGGCGGCCAGCTCGACGGCCGCGGACCCGCCGAGCACGATCAGGTCGGCGAGCGAGACCTTCTTCCCTCCGGTCTGGGAAGCGTTGAACGCCTCCTGGATCCCTTCCAGGGTGTGCAGCACCCTCGCCAGCTCGTCGGGGTTGTTGACCTCCCAACCGTTCTGCGGCTCGAGGCGGATGCGCGCCCCGTTGGCGCCGCCGCGCTTGTCGCTGCCGCGGTACGTCGATGCCGACGCCCACGCGGTGGAGACCAACTGGGACACCGACAGCCCCGAGGCGAGGATCTGGCCCTTGAGGGTGGCGACGTCCTCAGCGTCGATGAGCTCGTGCGTCACCGGGGGGACGGGATCCTGCCACAGCAGCGTCTCGGTCGGGACCTCCGGGCCGAGGTAGCGGGCGATCGGCCCCATGTCGCGGTGGGTCAGCTTGAACCACGCCCGGGCGAAGGCGTCCGCGAACTCGTCCGGGTTCTCGAGGAAGCGCCGCGAGATCCGCTCGTAGACCGGGTCGAAGCGGAGCGCCAGGTCCGTCGTCAGCATCGTCGGGGCGTGGCTCTTCGACGCGTCGTGCGCGTCAGGGACGGTGCCGGCGCCCGCGCCGTCCTTCGGCTTCCACTGGTGCGCACCGGCCGGGCTCTTCGTCAGCTCCCACTCGTACCCGAAGAGAATCTCGAAGAAGCTGTTGTCCCACGCGGTCGGGGTGTTGGTCCACGCACCCTCGAGCCCACTGGTGATCGTGTCCGCGCCCTTGCCGGTGCCGAAGGTGTTCTTCCAGCCCAGGCCCTGCTCCTCGAGCGGGGCGGCCTCGGGCTCGGGGCCGACGTGGTCCGTGGTGCCCGCACCGTGGGTCTTCCCGAAGGTGTGGCCGCCGGCGATCAGCGCGACCGTCTCCTCGTCGTTCATCGCCATGCGGCGGAACGTCTCGCGGATGTCCCGGGCCGCGGCGATCGGGTCCGGGTTGCCGTTCGGGCCCTCCGGGTTGACGTAGATGAGGCCCATCTGGACCGCGGCGAGCGGGTCCTCGAGCTCTCGGTCGCCGGTGTAGCGCTCGTCGCCGAGCCACGTCGTCTCGGGACCCCAGTAGACGTCCTCGTCGGGCTCCCAGACATCCGCACGGCCGCCGGCGAAACCGAAGGTCTTGAAGCCCATCGACTCCAGGGCGACGTTGCCGGCGAGGACCATGAGGTCGGCCCACGAGAGCCGCTGGCCGTACTTCTTCTTGACCGGCCACAGCAGGCGGCGAGCCTTGTCGAGGTTCCCGTTGTCCGGCCAGCTATTGAGCGGCGCGAAGCGCTGCTGCCCGGCACCGGCGCCGCCACGCCCGTCGCTGATGCGGTAGGTGCCCGCGCTGTGCCACGCCATCCGGATCATCAACGGCCCGTAGTGACCGTAGTCGGCCGGCCACCAGTCCTGCGAGGTCGTCAGGACCTCGGCGATGTCCTGCTTCACAACGGCGAGGTCGAGGGTCTTGAACGCCTCGGCGTAGTCGAACTCCGCATCGAGGGGGTTGGCCACGGCGGGGTTCTTGGCGAGGATCTTCAGGTTGAGCTGGTTCGGCCACCAGCCGCGGTTGCCGCCGCCCTGGGTCGGGTGGGGGGCTCGTCCGTGTGCGACCGGGCAGCGAGACTCGCTCCCCGCGTTCGCGTCATGGACGACGGCATCGTGGTTCTCGGACATCGGGTTCCTTCCGTGACGTGGCGGATCAGAGGGATCAGGAATTGGCTGCGGTGGAACAGTCGGGGCACAGGCCCCAGTAGACGACCTCGGCCTCGTCGATCGAGAAGCCGCTGTCGTCGGACGCGGTCAGGCAGGGTGCCTCGCCGACGGCGCAGTCGACGTCGGCGATGAGACCGCAAGATCGGCACACGACGTGGTGATGGTTGTCCCCGACCCGCGACTCGTAGCGAGCCACGGAGCCGGACGGCTGGATGCGCCGCACCAGGCCCGCGGTCGTCAGCGCGTGCAGCGAGTTGTACACGGCCTGGTGGGACACCCTGGGAAGCTCCGTGCGCACGACACCGATGATCGAGTCCGTGTCGGCGTGCGGATGCCCGTGCACCGCGTTCAGCACTGCCACCCGAGGACGGGTCACGCGCAACGCGGCCCCGCGCAGCATCTGCTGGAAGTCCAGGGTCCTGGCCACGTCCGGAAGTCTGGCCCCTTTTCTGGAATCAGTCAAGATTATAGGTTGGACGTCACCCTGGGCCTGAACCAGGTCATGCGCCGCGCGGGAGGTCAGCTCGCGGTGTTGCCCGGGCAGCTCTGGCGGCCACCGCCGCCCGCTGCGAGGATCACCCGATGATCACCGTGACCGACAACCACACCATGCGCCGGTTCGAGGCACATGACGACGACACGATCGCCGGCTTCGCCGAGTACATCCGCACGGACAACCTCGTCGTCTTTACCCACACCGAGGTCGATTCCGCTTATGAGGGGCGTGGTGTGGGTTCCCAACTGGCCCGCGCGGGTCTCGATGCAGCGCGGGCGGACGGCCTGCGGGTACTGGCGATCTGCCCCTTCATCGCGGGATGGCTGGCCCGGCACCCCGAGTACGCGGGCCTGGAGTACCGTGCGGCCAGCAAGGTCACGGACTAGCTTGACCGTCACAGCCGCGCCACGCAGCGCATCAAGGACGCCGGTGCCAGATTCGAACCGCCCACCCGCACGACCATGACGGCCGTGCGGGCCCACCTGCTCCACCAAGCCGGTGAACGCCGGCCGCGACGACGATCCGCATTGACCCCGCCGGCTCCGGTCACGTCGGAAGGCCAGGCGCGCTGGGCTGGCTCGAGGTGCGCGACCGGCGCCGATGGCGGGTCCTGCTCCGGCCGGGATCAGCGGTTGGTCGCGAGGTCGCCGCAGTCCGTCTCGTCGGGCAACAGCGGCCGCAGTGTGACGGCCCAGCGCCGGCCGCCCGAGGTCCACGGGGTCGCCGAGTTGGCGCTCGCGGCGACCGTGAGCAGCGTCAACGCCGCATCGCCGGTTACCGTCACACAGCCCAGACCGAGATTGGTGCCGAGGTCGGCGCCGGGCAGCGCCGGCCCCGGCCAGGGCACCTCGGGCTGCTCGCCGGCCCCGCCGTCGGCGACCCACGGCTCGGCGACGGCCGCCACGGCGGTTGGCACGTACGGCTGTGAACCCCCACCCTGCGCTCCCGCGAGCGGACCCGATGTACTGGTCAACGCCTCGACGAACTCCCGCAGCTTGGCCCGGGCCGCCCGCTGGTCCGCGGTCAGGCCCGGCTCGGTACCGGCCGCCTCGGCGAGGGCGTAGACCTCCAGCTGTTCGACTCCGGCCTCACCGAGCACGGTGAACCGGGTCGAGGGCGCGTCGGCGACCGGCGGCGTGCCGAGGTCCACCGCACTGCCCACGCCCGCCCCGCGGGCCAGCATGACCAGGTTGTCCACTTCCGCGGCACTGATCGTGCCCACCTGGAGGTTGGGCAGCGCCGGGCCAGGATAGGCCAGGGTGACTGGCCCCTGGGTGATCACCCGCCCGTCGCCGTAGACGCTGATGGAGGGAAGGCGGGTAGCCAACATTGCGGGCGTCACGAACCCGCCGACGTGATCCATCTGGAACACCACGGCGTCCGCGGGGTGGGACACCACGGGAGAGCCGGAGAACCCGGCGCCGATGGCGCCGCCCTGCTGGCCGCAGGCCGTGGACAGCAGCAACAGCAACGGAACGACCGCCAACGGCCCGCTTCGACGAATATTCATGGCGATGAGACGCCATCGCACGTCGAGGAGTTCCCGCACATTGCTCACCGTCGCCTCGGCCATCCCGCCCACGGGCGGCGACCGATCCCGCCCCAGATGACGCGCAGGGCCAGCCGGAGCGCGGCGCGCCAGCGGCGCGGCGCGACCAGGCCGGCGGCGACCCACAGCATGGACCACCCGCTCGCCACCTCGGCCCGCCCGCCCGAACGAACGACGATCATGAGTGGGCGGCGGCAGGGCCGGTCCCTGAGGTGCCCGGCCAGCACCGGGAACTCGGTTGCCAGGTGGGGATCCCGGCAGGAGCGGGTCAGCACCTCCGGGGCCAGGACGTCGGACAGGCGCGCGGCGATCGCGGAACAGTCGCCGCATGCGCCGTCGTACACCACCACGAGACGGGTCACCGGGCGATCAGAGCCAGGCCGGCGGCGATCGCCGTCACGGTGGCCAGCGCCGTCACCACGGCGAGCAACCTGCGGTTCGCCCGCCACTGATCCTCCCACCCTCCGTCGCCTCCGTAACCGATGCTCGCCGCGGGCATGATCCAGCGGGCCGCGCCGAAGCCCGCGCCGGCCACCAGGGCCCCCGGGAAGGGCAGCACCAGCAGGACGGCAAGCAGCACCAGATGCGGCAGCGCCGACGGCGAGTACGTCCGCATGCCCGTACCCATCTCGAAGCCGAACTGGATCGTGCCGACGACCCGCCCCCGGTGCTGCACCTCCTCGGGAACGAGCCGCTTGTTCTCGGGCACTGGCAGTTTCACCAGCCCGGCCTCGCGTATCAGTACGGCCACCGCCAGCAGGCCGAACAGCGACAGCCGTACGGTGAGCGGCAGCAACGCCTGGACGAGCCCGCCGAGGATGGCACCGACGAGTACGACCAGCAACGCACCGGACTGCAGGCCGAGCCCGAAGCACATGAGCGGAACGACACCGCGCCAGACCGGCGCGCTCAGCAGGAATGCCGAGTTGTTGCTTCAAGTGGAGCCCGAGTTGGCATACCCGGCGTTGAGTCCCGCCCAGCCGAACGCCAGCAACGCCAGCGCGGCGCCGAGGGTTCCCTCGGCGCCCGCGCCGACCGCGGCCAGCGCCGCCGAAGCGGCGGCGCCGGCCACGAGCGGCAGGGCCACGGTGAGCGGATGCAGCAGGATGCGGCGGAGCCGGCCCGGGGTCGGCGTCCCGGTGGCGCTGGTGGTCATGACGAGCGTGCTCGCTAGCCGTAGACGCCGACGAAGCACACGGCGATGGTCAGGTCGGCCCGGTCGGTCCCGTCACTCCAATAGATGTGGGTCCAGGCATCCGAGCAGCGGAACGTGTTGCCGCTCGGTGCCGACCACCGCCAGGCGTTCCGGCCGTTGCAGTAGTGCGTGGTGCGTTGCGACCAGACGTCCTCGTACCACGGGGAACTGTAGGTGAAGTGACCATCCCAGTGGCGGTTCTCGGCGTTGCACGGCCGTCCGCCGCGGCGCCAGCCGCCGTGACACTCGGAAGGGCCACCTGACCACCAGTTGGTTGCCTGCCCGGTGTAGTTCACGCCGTATCCGCCGCAGTGCGGATCGGTCCACTCCGACGTGGGGGCGTCCGCGGCGACGGCCTGGCGGCGGGAGAGGGCCCAGTCGAAGGGCACCAGCGTCGCCGAGATCGCCGCCACTGCCAGTCCTTTGAACAGGGTTCGTCGTGCCGCCGGCGGGTTGGGAATGAGTTCGCGGATCCGGCTCGGGGTTGCGTCTGCCGGAGCGGTCTCCATTGCGGGGATGAGGTCAAAGCGCACGGCTACTCCTGGCGGGTTCGGCTTCGGGTACGGGGACGAGCTGGGCTAGCAGAGCCGGCAGGTCAGTGTCGCGGTAGACGAATCGGCGGTCGGCGACCCGGCCTGCGTTGTCGATGCGGAAGACACACGGGGTGTACCCCTCGGACATGGCCGCCCACGCGTCAGCGTCCACGACGATTTCCACCGAGGAGGCTTCCGGGAACGAGCTGGCCGCTTCCGACGAGGCGAACAGTCCCATGATCCGCGTACCGGCGGCCTCGCGGATCGTGGCGTCCTCGGACGCCGCTTCCCAGACCAGGTGACAGAGCGCGCAGCTGTCGTTGAGTTGCAGGACCACGGCTTGCTGCTGGTCACCCTGCGGCCACAGCGCGGCCGGCACCGTCCGAACCTCGTCGGCGAGCAGCGCGCTGTGCGGATTCAGCGCGGTGCGCTCGAGCAGCCGTAGTCTGGCGTACACCGCACCGACGGCGAGCACGGCGAAGGCGGAGACCAGCAGCGAAAGGAGAGCAAGAGCGGTCGGCAGGCTCATCGTCGACCGGTCACCCCGCCCAGGTGACGCGCAGACCGGACAGCATGCTGTTCACATAGTCCTCGTCCACCGCGACGTTGAGGGTGATGCCGGGCGGCGTCTCGTCGCGGAAGGCGACGTCGAACACGGCGGTCGGGTTCGCGTACGTGTAGCGCCATTCGAAGGGGGTGCCGGCCAGCTTGGCCGCCTTCGTCTCGTGCACGTCCATCCGGGACCGCCAGACCTCGGCTTCTCCTTGCACCAGGCCCCGCCAGGTGGGCAACTGGTCCCGAACCTGCCGGGCATCCTTGATCATGATGGTCATCCGGGCATCCGAACCGATCACCATGGTCCCAAACTGCTGAAGATTCGCGCCGGGTCGCGGGGTCAGCCGTGCACCGGTCGGCGAGTCTGCGAAGTCCACCATCGACGTGATCCGGTTCAGCACCGCCGGCCGCGGGGCTGGACCGCCGAACCAGGTGGTTGCCTCGTTGTGCGGTCCAGCGATGACCAGGCAGGCATCCGAGCGGTCCGCCGCCTCGTACACCACGAGGTCGAAGCCCCGTCGGCGGAACACCTCGGTACGTGCCCCCGGCAGGATCTTCTTCGGGATCACCTGATGGGCACCCGCTTCAGCGAAGCTGAAGTCGCGGAGGAAGTCGGGCCCGTTGAATCGGATGGTGCCGTACCACTTCAGGGTGCCTGCCGTGGCAGGCACCGTCACGGAAACCCGCGCACCGTCCGGTGCCGTACGTACGACCTCGGCCATCTGGCCTCCTCGGTGAGTTCGGGAACCACTGGAGGCACCGATAGACGTCCGTCAGAGTCTCCAATGTCTTGTGAAAATTTTTAGCGGGCACTTAGAGGTATGTCAACTTCCTTCCCGTTTCCACCGCACGGTGTACGTCTGGCCGATGAGCCCAAATTTGTCCAGAGTTTTCGAGGAGGAGAGACTGCGTTCACCTGGCGGCCACCCCTGGGGAGGGCGCCAGGTGGCGCCGACGCCGGCGAGGCACTCAAGCAGCGGGATGACGGCCCCATGGCCGAGGTGGCACCGTTCCCCGTCTTGTGCCGCGCCACGGGGGTGACGAGCCGCGCCGCGGCCGTACGGCATCCAAGCGCCGAAGGCCGAGCAGCGCCATGACGGCCACCTTGCGCTCCGCTCTCCGCTCGGCAGCGCCAGCGGTCGCGAGGAGCAACGAGGCCGGGAGGGCCCTACGGCACCAGCCATCGTGACGCGGCGCCGGGCGAGTTCGGACCTGTCGGCGAGCATGGCGACGGTCTCGGCGAGCACCGGCACCGGCCAGGTCGGGAGCACGGCGAGCTTGGCCCCCGAGCCCGCACATCAGGACAGCAGGGCGCCAGGAGGCACACCAACCACAGCTGTCGAGCGTCATCTATTTGTTCGTCGCCGGGCGGACACGGGCCGGGCGTCCGGGACCGTGAGGATCCATAGTGGTCTATCGATTCCACGGACGCAGGAGGGCAGCATGCTCGACAGAAGCAGCAAGGCGGGAGGATCCAGGGTGGCGAGGGCGCTGGCGGCGGCAGGTGTCGTGGCGACACTGGCGGCGGCGCACCTCGCGGCGCCGGTGCCCGCGGGCGCCGCGGTCAGCCGGAGCCAGCTCGCCCTTCGCTGGGCACCCATCCACTACCAGGACGTCGACGCCACCGGGACCCACGCCTTGGGCGGTCGGTCCGACTACATCGCCAGGATTGACTTCGACGGCGACCTCAACGGACGCAACAACTGGGATCGGGCCGGTCAGACCGGTACCTCGCTCGCCGCGCACGTGTACTACTCCGTCGTCGAGACAAGCACCCACTGGTACATCACGTACCTGTTCTTCCACCCTCGAGACTGGGCGGACCACCCGTTCTTCGAAACCGAGCACGAGAACGACGGCGAGGGCGTGCTGTTCGCGATCGAGCGCGACGGCTCCACGTACGGGGTGCTGCGCGCCGCCGTCACCGTCGCGCACAGCGACTTCTACTCGTACACGCCGGCCGGCAGCACCTGGACGGACGGCCGCGAGAACATCGACGGCGCCCTACAGTTCCAGGCATCACCGCACGACGCGTTCGAGCACCCGGTGACGGCGCAGGAGGCGCAAGGCCACGGCTTGAAGGCATATCCCCAGTACGCGATCAACGGCGACGGCCTGGTCTACTACCCGTCGACCGTGGCCGAGACGCCGAGCGACGGAAACGACCGCGACGTGCGCTACCGGCTGGTCGACATCTTCGCCGCTGACGGCCTGTGGGCGCAGCGGTCCACCCCGAGCCTGTTCGCCGGCCTGGGCACCTTCGCCGGCGACGCCTCCGGCGACTGCGGCTCCGGCACCTGGAGCTGCTCGACCAACTCGGCCAATGCGCCCTGGGGCTGGGACGACGGCAACGACGTACCCGCCCGCGGAGAGATCGCCAGCGACCCGGCGAAGCTGTCCGCCGAGTACTTCACGATTCCGGGCGGCGTGGCCCGCACCTACACCTACAACCCGTACGCCAGCGCGGCGGCGGCCCTCGCGGAGGCGGCCAGGACGGCACCGCGAACCGTCGACTGACCGGTGACAGGAAGCGCGGCCGGCCCGACCGGGCCGGCCGCGCGTCGGCGTTGCGCCGATCACGGGCTAAGGGCAGCTCAGCCGCAGTTACCCCAGCTGTACCGGCCAGCGCTCTCCCAGCTGGTGAAGTACAGGACCTCGCCGCTGTACATCACGCACTTGTCCCGCGCAGGGCGTTGGATCGCGGCGTAGTACTTGTAGTTTCCAGAGTCGTACACCCAGGAGGCGCCCTCCACCCGGATCCCGGCGGAAACCCCGGTCGTCGAGCCAACGGCCACCCGCTTGAGGGTGGCGACACAGTTGTACCCGCTGGCGCTGTTGTACATCAGGTAGACGTCGCCCACCTTGGTGCCATCCGACGCGTAGATCGACCGGTGGCCATCACTGGCGTAGGCCCACGAGCCACCGAAGTCGTTGTTGCATGCCTGCGCCGCGGTGAACGGATTCGTCGCGGCCTGTGCGGGCGAGGCGAGCGTCACCGCCGCAACGGTCGCGGAGAGAATCGAGATGGCCAGCCGTCGCGCTAGTCCGCGCACACAGTCCTCCAAATGCTCCGGCGCGAAGATCGCGCGCATGAGCCGCCATGATCCCACATTGGATGGCGGCTCGATGCCGGCACCCAGTGGGCGATCTCAGCCAGCCCTGCACCTCTGCGAGGACGTCGTCGCGCTCCGCGTCCTCGCCCAGCTTCGCGGATCGGCAGCGACGACCTACCCGTCCGGCACCACCTCGCGCACACCAACAAACCAGGCGAGATTTGAGATCCCCCAAGAATTTGGCGCGGTATCTTAGATCACTTCTCATCGTCCTTTCATCTTGTCTTTCAAATCACGATCGCCGAACTCTGGCGACGCTTGGCGTAGTGGAACACCGAGGTTAGGTTCTTTGTCATGGTCAACACCACTTCCCAATCTCTGGCACTCAATCGCCGGAATCTGCTACGCCTCGGTGGCCTACTCGTGGGCAGCGCCGGCAGCGCGGCCGCGTTGGCCGGTTGCGGCTCGGGCGACTCGGGCGGCACGAGCGCTGGCAGCGCCGCCTCGACCACGAATCCGGTTTCCCACAAGGAGAAGCCGGTCACGTCACCGGAGGAGGCACTCGACCGGCTCCTCGAGGGCAACGCGCGGTTTGTCAGCGGCCAGTTCGAGCACCCGAATCTCAGCCCTGGGATCCGCGCCGAGTTGGCGCAGGGTCAGCACCCGTTCGCCCAGGTCCTCACGTGCTCCGACTCCCGGGTCGCCCCGGAGCTGGTCTTCGATCGCGGCCTCGGCGACCTATTCGTCGAACGCAACGCCGGCAATATCCCCGATCCGGTGACGGTGGGCAGCATGCAATACGCCGTACAAGAACTGGGGGCGCCGTTGATCCTCGTGCTCGGCCACCAGAAGTGTGGCGCGGTCACCGCCGCCGTGGAGGCCGTCGAAAAGCACAGCGAGCCCACCGGCACCGACCTGGATTCGATTATCGACGCGATCCGGCCAGCGGTGGAGAAGGTCAAAGAAAACGGTGGCGACCTGGTCGACCATGCGGTACGGCAGCACGTGGCCAACGTCGTCGCCAAGCTGCGTACCAATCCTGTGATCGGCGCCGCAGTGAAGTCCGGAAAGCTGCGGGTGGTCGGGGGCCGCTACGCCCTCGACTCCGGTCGAGTGGAGATCATCGTCCAGTGACCGCAGGCCGCTGGGGGCGCTCCGCCTCGGAGCGCCCCCAGCGTTCGCTGCAGGCCGACTACGCCTAACTTGATCTCTAACCCGTGACGAGCGCACCCCGGCTGATCACGCCAACCGCCCCTTGATCGACCATCTTCTTGGCTAGGGGCCCCGGCGCACCCCAAGTCCGACTTGTCTACTTACTGACTGATCTCCTCCTGAGCCGCGACCGAGAGCTAGTGAGGCCGGACGACGTTGTCGACCGTGGACACTAGCTGGGCCAGCGGGAACGGCTTGCCGAGGAAAGCGTCGGCTCCAGCCGCGGTGGCGGTGGCCCGGTCGGCCGGGCTGCTGCGGGCACTGATCATGATGACGCCGCCCACCCAGCCATCAGCCCGCAGGTGCCGGCACACCTCGATGCCGGTAGGTCCGGGGATCATCACGTCCAGCACGATCGCGTCCGGGTGGTGCTCGTCGACCGCCCGCAACGCCTGGTCCGCCGACGCTCCGGTCACGCACCGGTAGCCGGCGCGCTCCAGCATGCGTACCACGATCCGAGCGAGCTTACGGTCGTCCTCGACCACGAGCACGACTCCCCGTTCTCCTGCCACGGGTTCAGCATGCGTCGCGGCCCATGAGACCAGGATGAGACGCCAGTGGAAGCTCGACCTCAACCCGAGCGCCGCCGAGTGGCGCCCCGTTACTAGCGGTCACGCGACCCCCCAGCGCGCGGGTGAGCGAGGCGACGATGGCCAGGCCGAGGCCGGCCCCGCCGGGCTGGCCGCGAGCGTCGTCCGCCCGGGCAAACCGGTCGAACGCCCGTGGCAGCACCGAGGGCGGGAATCCCGGACCGTCGTCGGCGACGACAAGCCGGACGTACCGACCCTCCGGCGTGACCGTCAGCAGGATGCGGCTCCGCGCGTACCGGCCGGCGTTGCCGACGAGATTGCGTACGATGTGGCCGGTCCACTCCTGCTCGCCGCGCACCAGCACGGGTTCCCGCTCTTGGCAGCTCGGGCCTGGTTGCCTTCGCACCTCGATACTGATCCCGTCGGCGAGCGGGACCCGGCGCACGCTGGTCCGGGCGGCGGCGACCAGGTCGGTGGTGGCATCACCAGGGGCGAGCTGGCCAGCGTCGGCCCGGGCCAGGGTGAGCAGGTTCTCGGTCAGGCGGGCCAACCGATCGGTCTCTTCCAGCGCACTGGCCAGGCTCTCCGCCACCGGGGGCGGCAGATCCGGCTCGTGCGCCGCGAGCTCGATCTCACCCCTCAGTACGGCAATAGGTGTACGCAGTTCGTGCGCGGCATCGTCGATGAAGGCCCGCTCGTGCGTGATGGCCCGTTCGATTCGCGCCAGCATGTCGTTGAGAGTCCGGCCGAGCTGCGCGACTTCGTCGCCACCCGGTGGCTGCGGCAGCCGCCGACCGACCTGGGCGGCGGAGATGGTCGCCGCCTCGCCAGCCATCCACCGCACCGGGCGCAACGCCGCCCCGGCCAGCAACCAGGCGGCGACCGCGACGCCGACCGTCAGCACCGGCCCGGCCAGGGCGAGCACCAGCACCAGCCGGCCGCGGGCGTGGGTGAGCGACGCCGTGCTCGTCGCCCCAACAGCCACGACCTGCTCCCCGCCGCTCTGCCCGAGACGGCGGGCCAGCAGACGCGCGTCCTTCCCGATGCCGGGCACCGGTCGATCGACCACGATCTGGCCCCGGCTGACCTCGGCGAGTTCCTCGGCTGTGAGCAGCGGGGGCTCGCCGGCCGGCGCCCGCACCTCGCCGGACAGGTCAATCAACTGGGCGGTGACCAGGGCGGAATCGACCGGTGGGGCGCCACCGGCAAGGTCGTCCACCGCCACCGCGAGTTCGTTGGTGATCGCGATGCTCAGCTGGTGGCTCAGGTCCTGGTAGAGCAGCAGGGAGCCGATCCCGAGCACGATGACCGACCCCAGAGCCGCCAGAGCCGCCAGGCGTACCCGCAACGAGAACGCGCGCGGCGCCATGCGATCAGCCGCCATCGGCGCGGAGCCGGTAGCCGGCGCCCCGCACGGTCTCGATCGCGCTCCGGCCAAACGGCCGGTCGATCTTGTCGCGCAGGTATCGGATATAGACGTCCACCACATTGGAGGTACCGTCGTAGGCGAAGTCCCACACATGCTCGAGGACCGCGGTGCGGCTGAGCACCTCACCCTTACGGCGCAGCAACAACTCCAGCAGGGAGAACTCGCGCGCCGAGAGCGTAATCGGGACCCCGCCCCGGCGCACCTCCCGGCTGGCCGGGTCCAGCCGCAGGGGTCCGGCGGCCAGGACGGTCGGCCGCTCACCAGGGTCACGGCGCAGCAGCGCCCGCAGCCGGGCGAACAACTCAGCGAACGAGAACGGCTTCGGCAAGTAGTCGTCGGCGCCCGCGTCGAGCCCTCGGACCCGGTCGCCGACTGCGCCGCGTGCGGTCAGCATGATCACCGGCATCCACTTGCCCATCTCCCGCAACTGCCGGCACACCTCGAACCCGTCCGGTGCCGGGATCATCGCATCCAGCACCACGCCGCCGTACGGGAACTCCTGCGCGGCCCACAAGGCCTCTGTCCCGGTCGACGAGACATCCACGGCGTAACACTCGCGCTCAAGCCCGCGCTTGAGCAGGGCCGCCATCTTCACGTCGTCCTCGACCACCAACAGACGCATACCCCGCACGGTAGCCGGCTGTAGATGAGACCCGGATGAGAAGTCGCTCTCACGGTTCTCAGCGACACACCGCGAAGGTGGGGCGCAAGCGCCACCGGAGAGCCCGGTGCCCGACCGACCAGAAGGCGGACATGCTCCGTTCAGGCCCAGGATGAACGGGGTGGCGAGCCAGGTGTCGAGTGGGTCGATCAGGGCGGTCCTCGCGGATGTAGACGTCGGGGCTGCCCGTGCCCCCCCCCAC